>DRQV01000259.1 GCA_011371325.1 Thioploca sp. | reverse complement strand
TTTAGAAGAAATAGTTGAAAGTTTTAAATCTTGGCAAAATAATCCTGATGATTCTGAGGCTTTGGCCACCTTACGACGTAATTTCCATACTTTAAAAGGTAGTGGACGTATGGTAGGTGCAACTGCTATTGGTGAGCTTGGCTGGCATTTTGAAGATATGCTGAATCAAATTATTAGTGGTAATTTAAACAGAAATGACGATGTATTGATGTTGATTAGTAAAATTGAAAAAGTTTTGCCAACTATGGTAGAACAGTTTAAACATAATCATGCAATAGAATATGAAACGTTATTACTAATTTCACAAGCAGAACATTTTGTTAAAACTAAAGGACAAAGTTTGGGAGACTTTGAAGATCATTCTGAAGAGCCAGACACGGCAACTGAGTCAAACAAATTTAAAGATGATTTAGAAACTCTTACTAATCCAGAAGAAAACGTTGAATTAAAAGAACATGCTGTTGTTAAAGATGAATTACCAGATACCTTTGAATTTGCAGATGATTTAGAACAATTAGAACTTACAGATAATTTTCCTGAATTTGATGATAGTGAGTTAAATTTTGATGATATATCTAATTTGGAGTTAGACGATAGCGATTTTCCAGAAGATGATAATTTTGAAATAAATACAGAATTAGTCTCTGAAGAACTAACTTCAATAGACGATGAAGATAGCATATATGAAGAAGAAATCGATCCTAGATTGTTAGAAATATTTAAAATTGAAGCAAACGAACACCTAGTTGAATTAAAAAAATATTTTAATAGTTTTAACGATAAAGACTATATGATTCAAGAGGTAATACGTTCTTTTCATACTCTAAATGGGAGTTCTCGTACTGTAGATTTTTTGGCTGTTTCAAAATTAGCATCTCCATTAGAAAATTATGCTACTAGATTGTTTGAACAGCATATTGAAATGTCATCAGAAATTATAACTTTATTTAAAGAAGCTATTGAATTGATCGATGATTTGATAAATAATGACTCCCGGCCAGATGAAGAAATTTTATTAACTTTATTAAATAAAATAGAACATAATTCTGCAAACTTGCTTGATGATAAATCTGAAGATGACTCTCCTGATAGTTTTTTACCAGATACTACTGATGAATTTTTAGCAATCTTTTTGGATGAAGCAGAAGAAATTTTAGAAAACACTCAATCTTTATTAGAACGGTGGACTGCATCACCTAATAATATGCAGTTAATGAAAGAATTACAACGAGAATTACATACCTTGAAAGGTGGAGCTCGGATGGTTGGTATTGTGCAAATGGGTGATTTAAGTCATCATTTAGAATCAATATTGACCAAAATTGTTGAAGGTACTGCTAAATCTAGTAATAAACTACAAGAAATTGTCCAAAATAGTGTAGATGAACTGGCCGCTATGCTAGAAGCAGTACGTTCTAATGTACCATTAGAAATGCCGGAAGATTTAATTAAAAAAATTGAGACATCTTTAGGCGATGAAGAAAATACCGAGGAATTTGGAGAATCACCCACAATCTTATCTCAACCGCAAGAAATTAATAAAATTGATAAACAAATTAATGAAAAAGAAGCTGAATTAATTGACAGTGTAGATGATAGGATTCGAGTTCGGGCAACATTAATTGATAAGTTAACCAACTTAGCTGGTGAATTATCTATTTCACGAGCTCATATGGAACAACAACAAGGTGTAATTAAAAATAATTTAGGAGAAATGGAACAAACTGTAATCCGTTTACGTGATCAGTTACGACGTTTAGAAATAGAAACAGAAGCCCAAATTATTTCCCATTTTGGTGGTTTGGAGGAAAATAATACTGAATTTGATCTACTAGAGTTAGACCGTTTTTCAGTAATGCAACAATTGTCTAGGAGTTTATTGGAAAGTATTAGCGATTTGACAAGTATTGAGGATTCTCTCAAAGCCACGACTCGACAGAGTGACACTTTACTAGTTCAACAAAGTCGAATTGGAGCTGAATTACAAGAAAATATCATGCGTACACGTATGGTACCCTTTTCAAGAGTTTCTCCTCGTTTGCAACGAATAGCTAGGTTGACTGCTAGAGAATTACGAAAACAAGCAGATTTTAGTATTGAAGGGGAAAATATTGAGTTTGAAAGAACGGTATTAAATCGTATTGTCGCTCCATTGGAACATATGTTGCGAAATGCAATAGGCCATGGAATTGAAGACGCTCAAACTCGTAAGCAAGCAGGCAAATCTAGTGTTGCCAAAGTTACAGTTACTATTGCTAAAGAAGGAGCAGAATTAATAGTTAAGCTTAGTGATGATGGTGCTGGTTTAAATCTTGCAGCAATTCGTCAAAAAGCTGAAGAACGTGAATTGATTCAACCTGATACGGTGATTAGCGATCATGAACTGATGCAGTTTGTGTTAGAACCAGCTTTTTCTACTGCTAAAATGGTAACCCAATTATCTGGACGTGGTGTAGGCATGGATGTAGCTAATAGTGAAATTAAACAATTAGGTGGTAATTTACGAATATTTTCTAAAGCTGGTAAAGGTACAACATTTGAAATTAGATTACCATTATCCCTTACTATTAATCAAGCTTTACTAATTCACGTTGGTGAAGAAACTATGGCGATCCCGATTAATCATCTTGATGCTGTAATGCGAATTAAACGTGAAAAAGTTATTGATGAAAATCATAAAATAACTCATTATAAATATATGGATAATGATTATAGTATTTTTCATTTAGGTGAATTATTGGGGTTTAGTAGAACTGCATCATTGAATATGTCATTAATACCTATGTTATTAATCCATGTTGCCGATCATCGAGTAGCATTGTTAGTTGATGGAATTGAAGGTAGTAAAGAAATTGTAGTTAAATCGATTGGCCCTCAAATTGGAGCAATTCGTTGGATAGCTGGAGCAAGTATCCTTGGAGATGGTAGGGTAGTTATTATTTTAGATGTGCCAGCTTTAACCCGTATTGATTCTACTAAGTTTATCGCTCCACAAGTTACAGAAGTAAAAGAAGAAAAAGTAGTTATTAAAACTATTATGGTAGTTGATGATTCGATTACAGTACGAAAAGTAACAGCTAGATTATTAAAACGTCAAGGTATGCACGTTATTACTGCTAAAGATGGAATTGATGCCATAGCCCAACTACAAGAGCATATCCCTGATTTGATGTTGTTAGATGTTGAAATGCCACGTATGGATGGTTATGAATTAGCAACCCAAGTACGCAATAATGATGATTTAAAACATATACCTATAATTATGATTACTTCACGTACCGGTGCTAAACATCGTGATAAAGCTGAAAAAATTGGGATTAACCGATATTTGGGTAAACCATTTAATGAAACAGAATTACTAAATAATATTAATACTTTATTAGCAGAAACTAATAATTAATCAGGATTATCTATGCCAAATAAAAGTTTTGTTCGATGTTTGTTAATTCCATTAGGTGATAAACAACTGCTATTACCAAGTGCAATAGTTGCTGAAGTTTCCTCTTATCAAGCTCCAACCCCAATCGATAAGCAACCAAACTGGTTATTAGGGGTTTTTGAATGGCGTAACCAACAAGTTCCATTAATAGCTATTGAAGAAATTTTAGCAATTAATATTAATTCGGATAATAAAAAACAGCGTAATATAATTTTATATGGTTTGGAGGCTAGTAACTTGATGCCATTTTATGCGTTTATAGCCACAGATATACCTAGACCTTTATTAATTGAAGAGGATAGTTTAATAGATTCTAACATTAAACCTAACAATAAAAATTATATTTTTGATGTTACGTATGATAATCAAACATTATGGCTACTTAATTTGACCAATATAGAAAATATGTTGAGAAGTTTTCCAATTAAAATCATAACTTAACATTTATTAATTATAAAAGGATTATGATATAATGAACTTCCAAACCTTACTAAACTATATGATTTTCAAAGCATAGTAAGTTTTAGATAATTATCCATTTATAACTTCCTTAAATAATTTGTCAAAATTTATGAAAAAAAATACCCTTAAAAAAAATACCTCATTATTTTATAATGAAGAACGAATATTAGAGGAAATAATAATAAATTCATCGGGAAAAGAAATTCCTTTAGTTAAGGATTATGCCAGATTGTTGAAACAAACTAAATTACTAGTAAAAATAAGTGATAAGCAACAATACCAGTTAACTGAATTGGCTGAAAAAATTAAAATTAAAAATCAAAATTTGATTGAATTAGATCGGGAAAAAAATGATTTTTTAGGAATTGTTGCTCATGACTTAAAGAATCCTCTCAATGCAATTCAAGGTTCAGCAGCTTTTATTAAAGAGGCTCTTGAAGAGCTATCTCAGAAAGAAATATTGGAATTAATAGATATGATAGAACAAGCTTCTCGACAAATGTTTTTTTTAGTGAGTAACTTGCTAGATGTAAATGCAATTGAATCTGGTAAAATGAACCTTGTTATTACTACGATTGATTTATTACCAATTTTACAAAATTTGCTAATTCATTATAAAGCACGCTTAAAAGCCAAACAAATATCATTAAAATTACATTTATCAGAATCAAAATATCTGGTTTTAGCTGATCAGAATATACTCTATCAAATATTAGATAACCTAATTTCTAATGCAATTAAATATTCTCCTTTAAATAAAAAAATTGATATTTATTTAGGTAAAGAATTAAAAATAGTGCGTTGTGAAATAAAAGATGAAGGACAAGGTTTAAGTGAATTAGATCAGAATATGTTATTTAATAAATTTACTCGTTTAACTGCTAAACCAACTGCAAACGAGCATTCAACAGGTTTAGGTTTATTTATCGTGAAAAAACTGGTTGAAATGATGCAGGGAGAGGTTTGGTGTGAAAGTAAATTGGGAGATGGTTGTAAATTTACGGTTACATTTCCAATCAGCTCTTAGCTTTATTAATGGGAAAAAATGTCTAATAATTTATATAGTTTTAAAGAAGAATACGATAAACAAGGTATTCTATTAAGTTTTTATGGTTCTTTTTCACAAGAACTATTAGTAGAAATAGGCGATACTTTAAAAAATAGAATGAAAATAGAAGCTCTTAATTCTGCTAAAATGACAAGAGTTTTTGCTATGTTTATAGAACAAGTGCAAAATATAATTCATTACTCTGCTGAAAAAATTTCTAATGAAGATTTAAACAGTGGTAGTTTAAGTAATGGTATTGTTGTGGTTGGTTATAAAAATGATTATTATTATGTAGTCTGTGGTAATAAAATTAAGAAGAAAGATATTGAAAAACTTACCGATAAACTTACAGTCTTACATAATATGGATAAGGCTGAATTAAAATCTTTTTATAAAGAACAACGTAAGAAAGAGCCTGTCACTAAAGGAGCAGGTTTAGGTTTTATTGAATTAGCTAGAAAAAGTGCTAAACCAATTGACTTTGATTTTCAATCAATTGATGAACAGTTCTCATTTTTTTCATTAAAGACTTATATTTAAAGAGCAATAAAAAATGGATAGTTGGAAAACTGAAGCCACCAAATATACTCCAGAAATTTATTTTGATGCTAGGACTAATATTCTCGGAATAAAAGGCGAATCTTACCCAGAAAATATTACTGAGTTCTCTAGTCCTCTTTTCTCTTGGTTAGAAAACCATTTAGAAAACTTAAAAGAACAAACTTTTACTGTAAATATTGAATTAGTTTATTTCAATAGTAGTTCTTCTAAAATGTTATTGGATTTATTTGATTTATTAGAAGAAGAAGTTCACGATAATGATAAAAATATTATAGTAAATTGGATATATGATGAAGAAAATGATGCAGCTCAAGAATATGGCGAAGAATTTCAAGAAGATTTAAATTACTTGCCTTTTAATTTAGTGAAAAAAGCAGAATAGTTATGCAAACTAGTTGGCATAATAACAGTTTTTTGCATTTAGATTATCTTTTATTATCCGGTTTAGTATTACTGTTTATTATTGGATTAGCAACTTTATATAGTGCTGGCGGGCAAAATATCGATCTAATTTTTCGACAAATATTGCGTTTTCTAGTAGGTTTTGGAGGTTTGTTATTACTTGCTCAAATTCGTACTCAGAAAATTATTGGTTTTGTACCCTGGATATATATGTTTGGTATATTAGTATTGATTTTGGTATTAGTAATTGGTGAATCAACCAATGGCTCTCAACGTTGGGTAAACTTAGGTTTATTTCGTTTTCAACCTTCCGAAATTATGAAATTAGCAGTCCCAATGATGGTAACATGGTATTTAACCAGTAAACCATTACCACCAACCTATGGACGTTTATTAGGTGCTTTAGCAATAATTTTTATACCAGTTCTTTTAATAATGAAACAACCTGATTTAGGCACTTCTTTATTAATTGCCTCATCTGGAGTATTCGTATTATTATTAGCTGGATTAAGTTGGAAAATTGTATTTGGATTTCTTACATCAATGGCTTTAGCTGCTCCCGTATTATGGGGATTATTACATGAATACCAAAAAGATCGAATACGAACTTTTCTCGATCCAGAAAGAGACCCGTTAGGAAACGGTTATCATATAATTCAATCAAAAATTGCCATTGGTTCTGGAGGCTTTTCAGGTAAAGGTTGGCTAAATGGTACTCAGTCACACTTACAATTTTTACCAGAACGTTCTACCGATTTCATATTCGCAGTTTATAGTGAAGAATTAGGACTTATAGGAGTATTAGTACTACTTACTATCTATTTTTTGGTTCTATCACGAGGCATGTACATTGCCTTAAAAGCCCAAGATAGTTTTGCTCGCTTATTAGCAGGTAGTTTAACTTTAACTTTTTTTGTTTATATCTTCGTTAATATGAGTATGGTTTCCGGTTTATTGCCTGTAGTCGGTTTGCCATTACCATTAATAAGTTATGGTGGAACATCTTTAGTTACACTAATGGCTGGATTTGGACTAATAATGGCAATCCATACTCATCGACGTTTATTGTCCAACTAAATTTAAATAGAAATTTTCATTGGTGATTTACGGTGCATTAATATCCATTCACCATCTTCTTTCAAGACTTCAGTTCCAACCTCAAATAATATTTGTTCTGGAGTGTAATTAGAAGAAACCTGTTCTAATTTATTATGAGCAGTAGTAAATAAAATAGCCATCCGCTGATATTGTTTTACCTCTTCTTCAAATGCCATTTTTTCTAAATAATGGTGTAATAAAGCTCCAGTTGCAGGAAATAACGCTATCAACAAAATAAATATATTATGCCAAAATGGATGGGTTTGCAAAATTGAATAGTTCCATAAAAATTCTCCAAATACATGATCTACCCACATTATTACCATTAATATAATTCCTACGCTAAACAGCCCAGCAATTATCAGATTTAAATTATGAACTAATAGTTTTTTTTGAATCGTTATTTTAGTAAACCAATCTTTTTCATACATAATCCAACGATTGTGTACTACATCCAAAGTTTGTTGATATTCCAACCAATCATAAAAATTTAAAGCTCGAATTCCATCTCGAATCCAGCCTAATTCTTGCCGTTGATTACGCAAATAATAATCTGAAACTGAATGATTTAAACCACTTAAATGCCAAAAAATTTGTACTCGTAATCCTTCAGCAAGTGTACGATAATCTAATACTTTAGTATGATAACGTTGCCATTTTACAAAACCTACTAGGCAAGCACTAACAATAAACAGAAGTGCATAAATCCCTAAAGCTAGTGGTTGTTCATGATTAATACTAGAATACCAACCATAAAAAATTATCATCAAAAAAGTCATAGTTAAAACAGTAAAACTAAAATATTTAACTTTAATTTGAAAATATTTGGCTAAATCATTAGCAGAACCAAAAACTCCTAATAAATTCTGAAAGCCAGGAGCTAAATCTGGCAAAGCTTCTCGTAATTTAGGTGGTAATAAATGTTTTTGACTAGATTGGGATTTATTCGTGTATTTTTGTACATCTAAATTAAATTGATCCAAAGAAGTAAGCTCTGGAATTAATAAAGTTTCTAACTCACTACTATTTTTATTATTTGGTAATAATATTTTAATGTCACCAACGGTATATTCTGATTTAGTACTTCTAGCAGTCATGATTTGGCAAACTGGCCCCATATCTGCCGTATCTAATGCAGCTTTAGGTGGCAAATATTCCTTGGACAATCCTTTCATATAACCAGTAAGTTTAAACTTGACTACTTGAGCTGTGCCAGCCATTTTATCTAATGGTATGCCATCCCATAAAGCTAATAAAATATGACTATGTCTAGCAATAAAAGCTCCAACCAAGGCATATTGTTGAGTACGATTATCATTACATTCAACAATATTAGTTTCGGTATTACCCTCTACTAGTGGTAAGGTAAATATTTTATTAGCTTGATTTAATAGTTCTTTAAACTCTTTTTTAGATTGAACATCAAAATCTTGTTCATAAATAGATTGCTTCATTGGTAATGGTACGATTAATTGGATATTTTCCTCCAAAGCAACTTTAGCAACCAAACGATCTGCCCCATCGGCAAGTGGTGATAACAATTGTAATGGGGTATTTGGACAATGATTTTGTAATAGTTTAAAAACTTTACGAACTTTACTACGCAATATTTCTAAATCTTCGGTTCGTGGGTCTCGATGACCAGTAATACCTAAAGTTAATGGTATTGTATTCATTATCATAATCTGCAATTTAAAATTATCCTGTAAATATTTTTATAACCAATTTGATAATTATTTCTTATAACATTAGTTATTTAATTCAAATTTTAAAATATTTATATATTTAAAAACTCTTTAAACTATTGTACAATACTTTAATGCTCATGAATTAATAATCTATATGATTTATACAACTGTTTTTTTAGATGTAATTATTAGGAATTAGCCAAAATTGAACGCTCGCCAACTGCGTAGTATAATAGTCA
>DRQV01000258.1 GCA_011371325.1 Thioploca sp. | reverse complement strand
ATATCCCAGATATTAAGTCATATTTTAAGGAAATATTTAAATTGAAAATTTATCAAATTATTTTATTTATTACTTTTTATTGGTTAGGAATTTGTTATGCTATTCCTTCCAATATAGTTGATCATCTTGATATTAAAGCGATCAAAAGTATTCATTTAATTAAACTGGAAAACAAATTTAGAGCTTTTATTGTTGTGCAATTTAGCAGTTCAGCCTCTATAACCATAAAATTTAAAAATTCTAATTTTATTATTAATTTTCAGGATGATAGAGGAGCTGATGTGTTTTTAGGTAAAACTCAACCAGAAATGATCTTATTTCCGGCCAGTGAAAATGGAATCGATAGTTTAATAGAAAAGAAACTGGAAGTTTTTGTAGGAGATGATAATCTTGATACCATTAATCGATTAATGAATTTATTCAATTTAATTGGTAATCCCGATTCTGAATTTGCAATGATACTATCTGGAACTACTGAAGTTGGAACTAAAACCAAACGTGGCTGGTTATATCAAGGTCAAGTTAAAATTGAAGATTTTATTTTTTACCCAACTATTCAGCGAGAAGTTTTATTTAAATAAAATTAGAAAATAATTCTAACACTTTCATATTTAAATCTGGAGTTTGACTATCAAACCAAGTAGCATCATCTAAAGTACGCAACCAAGTTAATTGCCGTTTGGCTAATTGACGAGTTGCTATAATTGCTCTCTCAGGTAAATCAATATATTCCAACTTTCCTTCTAAATAATTCCAAACCTGTCGATAACCAACACAACGCATAGATGGTAAACTAGTATTTAAATCTGGCCGATTAAATAGCTGTTCCACTTCCTCAATAAAACCTTGTTCCAACATAATATTAAACCGTTTTACAATATTTTCATGTAAAATACTACGTTCAGTTGGTGCTAATACTAATTTTATTGTAGGATATAACCAACGTTGGACTTTAGTTTTAGAACGCCAATCTGTTATACTACGACCTGATACAGCATAAACTTCTAATGCTCGTTGAATTCGTTGAGAATCATTGGGATGAATTTGTTGAGCAGCTTGTGGGTCAATCGTAGCTAACTGTTGGTGCATTGCTGGCCAACCTATCTTTTCTGCTTGCTCATTTAAAGTTTGACGTATTGCAGGATTAGCAGTTGGAAGTTCTGATAAACCCTTAATTAAACTATTAAAATATAACATAGTTCCGCCAACTAATAATGGTATTCGGCCTGTAGCATGAATCGCTTTAATTTCGGCATGTGCATCTTCAACAAATTGTGCTACTGAATAATTATTGGCTGGATCACGAATATCAATCAAACGGTGTGGAGCTATAGCTAAAATTTCTGCACTTGGTTTTGCTGTACCAATATCCATTCCTCGGTAAACCATTGCTGAATCAACACTTATAATATCACAAGGAAGCCGTTTAGTAAGAAATATAGCTAATTCGGTCTTGCCCGATGCAGTTGGTCCCATTAAAAAAATACAAGGCAATTTCATGTTTACGACTATTTATAAGAATTTAATAATAATTTTATTTAGCATCCCAATAATTACTTTGGGACAAAATTTTGAAACAAATCTTAACAAATTAAAACTCGCTTTAGAAGATAATAATTTAAATACTGAACAGTTAGTTAATATTAAATTACAATTAGCAAATACCTATCAAAATTTAGGTCTATCACAACAGGCACTTACAGTATTATTAGCAACTGAAAAAATTCCAAAATCGGATTTATTAAATAGTAAGTTATATAGCTCACTAAGTGATATTTATTTAGCAATTCATCAAGATAATAAAGCTCGTATTTACATTGACAAAAGCTTACAATTATTACCACGCAATTCTCCATCTCTCATTCAGGCAGCAATTTTAAATAATTTAGGCAATGTTTTAATTATAGAAGCTTATTATTCTAAAGCAATTCAAGTCTATTCTAAAGCCCTTAATTTAGCCAAAAAATCTAATATGCTTAGTGGGCGAATTGCTATCAATATGGCCCAGGCTTATTTTAAAAATAAAAAATTAAGAGAGGCTATTTATACATTATCAATTGCAGAACAATATTTTGCTTCATTACCAGATAAATATTCCAAGATATTTGGATTAATTGGAGTTGGTAAGTTAGCTATTCAACTAGCGGATGAAAAAACTGCTTATAAAATCCTTAATAATGCTTTACAACTTGCTAAACTAACCAAATATAATCGTTTGATTTCTTATGCTTATGGTTTTTTAGGTAATTTATATGAACAACAACAACGTTATGCTGAAGCATTACAATTAACTAGAAAAGCTATTTTTTTTGCCAAACTTGATTCTGGTTCTTTTTTTAGTAAGCAAAACCAAACTTCAGAAATTTTATATCGTTGGCAATGGCAATTAGGACGACTTTTTAAAGCCCAAAATAACATAGATACTGCCATTGGAGCTTATCAACAAGCGATTAACAGTTTACAGCCAATTCGGCATGAATTAGCAATTGGTTATCGAATTGATGAGTTATCTTTCCGAAAACGAGTTGGACCAATTTATTTTGGTTTAGCTGATTTATTGTTACAACGGGCAAGCTCTCAAATAGATTTAAAAGCTGCCATTGATGTTATAGAAATTTTTAAAACTGCTGAATTACAAGATTACTTTCAAGATGATTGCGTAACTAAATTATCTAAGAATTTATGGGATATTGCTAATAATATTGCCGTATTTTATCCAATTATATTGCCAGATCGTATCGAAATTTTGGTAATAATAGCTCAAAATATTTTTCGATTTACTCTTCCTATTTCAGCAGAAAGATTAAAAGATGAAGTTAATGAATTTAGATTTGAGCTTGAGGATCATAGTACTTATAACTTTTTGCCTTATGCTAAACGCTTATATAACTGGATAATTTTACCTTTTAATGATTTATTATCTATAAAACAAATAGATACATTGATTTTTGTACCAGATGGTGTATTGCGTACTATTCCATTTGCAACTTTACATGATGGGAAAAACTTTCTAATTTCTAAATATGATATTGCGGTAAATCTTGGTCTAAATTTAAATGAAATTAAAAATGTGAAACCAGCAAAAATTTTACTAAGCGGTTTGTCAGTAGAGGTTCAAGGATATAGTAAATTATCAGCAGTGGAAAATGAAATAGAGGCTATTGATAAGTTATACCACAAAAATGGTGATAAATTATTAAATCATAATTTTACTATAAATAATTTTATTACTAGTTTAGAAACAAATAATTATTCTATTTTACATATTGCTTCGCACGGCCAATTTAATAGTGATCCTAATAAAACATTTTTATTAGCTTATGATGGTAAAATAACTGTACACAAATTAGAAAAATTAATCAGGCTTAGCAAACGTCGAGCTGAACCCTTAGAATTATTAACCTTAAGTGCTTGTCAAACAGCAGTTGGGGATGATCAAGCAGCATTAGGTTTGGCTGGGATTGCTCTTAAAGCTGGAGCTAAAAGTGCATTGGCTAGTTTATGGTCGATTAATGATGCAGCTACTACAATATTAATGCAAATATTTTATCAGCAATTACAAATATCAAAAATATCTAAATCCAAAGCTCTGCAAATGGCACAATTAAACTTATTAAAATATCGTAGTTATAAACATCCGGCATATTGGGCATCATTTTTGCTGATTGGGAATTGGCAATAAGATAATAATATTTACCAATTATAACTCTCTTCAATAATCTCCATAATTTTTAAATTTACATGATTCTTAGCTTAATAAGCAAAGTCTGTTTTTTAGTCATGTTGCTATTTAGTAGTTCATCTTTTCCAGATGTTGTATTTGATGGTAGTTTAGGCCCTAAAATTAATCTACAAGGCCCACAATTTGAGATTAATGCCAATTATGGACAATTACGTGGTAATAATTTATTTCATAGCTTCCAACAATTTAATCTAAATCATAATGAAATAGCAACATTTTCTGGGCCAGATACAGTTATAAATATAATAGCTAGAGTGACAGGTGGCGAAAGTTTTATTGATGGTACTGTACACTCTATAATTCCCCAAGCTAATTTATATCTACTTAATTCCAAAGGATTTTTATTAGGAAAAAATGCTAAACTTGATCTAAATGGTTCTTTTTATCTTAGCACGGCTAATCAGTTATATTTAACCAATGAAATATTTTCCTCTCAATTAGATCAATCAAGTGTTTTGACTAGTAGTCCACCTTCAGCTTTTGGTTTTTTAGATGATGGAACAGCGACGATTAGAATCCAAGAAAGTAAATTGGTAGTTGCTAAAAATAAAACT
>DRQV01000257.1 GCA_011371325.1 Thioploca sp. | reverse complement strand
TAATCCAAATGAGATAGATAAATATGCTTGGCATCTTGAAAATGCTAAACATAACTTAAAACGAATTGGGTTAAAAAAGCCGAATAAGCAAGGTTTACACGACATATTTGGCAATGTACAAGAATTAACTGCCAACTTATTTTTACCAGAGTATTGGTTGGGTAAACCTGGTGGATTAGTTGCAAGAGGTGGTGATTCAGACACTCCAGCAGACCAATTTCGTTCTTCATTACGCAAAGAAGTAGAAATTTATAATTGGGATACTGATAGCAAAAAAATGAAAGTTAGGCGTTCTTATGCTACCGGAATCAGATTAGCTATTGGTTCTAATATTATAGTAAACAGAGATAGTTATACTAATTTACAACAAGAACATAAACAATATATCAATAATATTCGAGCTAAATTACCAGTTTCTACTACATTGGTCAACAGTCCTGCTGCTGCTGGAGCTGCTTCTAGTTTGCAACAAGCTACAGGGATTATTAGTAAATTAGCACAGGAAAATAAACAGCTTATTGACAAATTACAAAAATATCAGAATATTGCTGCCACCACACAACAAATACAAAATAGCAATAAAAAATTAATCAATCGCTTGCGAGAAGCAAATAATAAATTAAAAACTATTAATACCCAAATTGCTCAAGCCGAACAAAAATTAGACTTGGGATTAACTGAAAGTGCTAAAAGTAAAGTTCAAGATGCTTGGGTGTATGGAGTATTAATGGGTCAAGAAATTATTCGGATAAAATTTTTAAATAAAAGTTTGGTAAAATTAGATGAGCTTGCTAAAATATCAACTCGACATCAAGCAAAAGTTTTTAAAACTAAGGATAAGATAGTTGAGCGAGAGAAATATCTTGGAGAACTTTTTGCCTCTTATGTGGAAAAGATACAAAAATTAAGTGGTTACAATAAACATTATGTTAAAATTGCTGTCAGTAGTATTAGACAACGTAAACAAACCACTCGTTCTAAAATAGTTTTACCTTTGTTAGAACGGCATATTCATGCTTATAATTCACGAATTAACTTTAATAAATGGTTGCGGGAATTTAAACTAGCTTTTTAATAAAGAGAATATAATTATGCTGAAAATACAACAAGTTTTACTTATAATGATGGCAGTTTTTTTGCTATCTTGTACTGAAATGCCCACTTCTATGGGTGATTTAGCTCAAAATGAGGCTTTACAAGGTGGAGCTGTAGGTGGATTGCTTTGTGGTGGAGCTGCTAAATTAGCAGGATTAAATAGGGAACAGATTGTAGTAGCCACAGCTGGTTGTGCTGGTATTGGTGCTATTGTTGGCCAACAAATGCGAGATCGCCGGAAGAAATATGCTTCAGAAGAGGAATTTTTTGATGGTGAAATAAAAGAAGCTCAACAGTTTAATTCAGATCAAATTACTTATAAAAATAAATTGATTGCTGAAGTAAAAAAACTAAAAATAGAAAATAAAAGATTGGTTGCTTTACAAAAAAAAGCTAAAGTTTCAGCTGAGGTACTGGCTAAACATAGAACTGTGATTATTGACAAACAGAAAGCAGTGAAAATTGAAACTCGTAAAATGCAGGAAGAGCTTAAATTTCAAGAAGCATTGTACGCTAAAATTAAAGCAACTGATAATTCTTCACGTTTAGCTAAATTTCAAAAAGAAGTAAAGAAGTTGAAGGAAGCTATAGTTGTAGTAGAAAATCAGCAGTCACAGTTAGCAGAACTTGATGATAATTTAAGTATTTAACATTTTAATTAAAGTTTACTGGGATTCTACTTAGCTTACTTTAATCATAAATTTTCATAATGAAAAAAAAAGGTTTTACCCTATTAGAAGTATTGATATCAATGACAATTGTTGGAATGGCTTTGGGAACTGTGTTTGGTTTATTAGCTAGTAGCAAAAGATTAGCGTTTAAAGCAACTGATGATATTGAACGGACAATTTTTTTACGTTCTGCTCTAAATGTTTCTCAAATTTTGGAAGAACCTGAATATCCGGAGTTACCAGCCCGTTATAAAAAATCTTTAAATATAGAAAATGGGGATTTTTTAGAAAAACCAGAGCGACAAACTCGTCCTATGAAACTGGCTTTAGAATCGTATACTTTATATGATAATGAAAAAGATATAAAATTAATTACCGTTCGTTTAGTTTTAATGGATACCGCAAAATAATGCAAGTAAAAAATACTGGTTTTACCTTATTAGAATTATTGATAGCTTTAACCTTGTCAACTATGGTAATTTTATTATTGGCGGTAGGTATGAATATCGTTCTTAATGAATGGGAAAGGTCAGGTAATAGATTAGAAAATAGCCTGGATAAAGTATTAATTTTATTAAATATTGAGCGGGCATTAGAGGGTGCTTATCCACATACTTATTTTGATAAAGATGATAATAAGAGATATATTTTTTTTGAAGGTGAAGAAGAAAATATAAGTTGGGTATCAACTGTATCACCAGGACGACATCCGGGGCTACAAATTTGGCAATTATCCCCAAGTGATGAAAATGATTGGGTACAAATTAAGGTCATTCCGGCTTTTGCTGGTGATCCAACTGAACGTTTAGAAGCAAAAGCTGAATCAGTAACTATATTAGAAGGCTATACAGCAACTTTCGAATATTTGTATAAAGATAACAAACTAGATGATGAAACAAAATGGCTGGATAAATGGTCAGCAAAAAAACTACAATCTTTACCTAACGCAGTACGGGTAAGTCTGGAGGCTGATGGTGATACAGATTCTTTAGAAATAGTTGCTACAATTCAAGCAAATCAACATCAGTCAATTAGACCGGTTAAACCTTAATTTGAAGATTTAATAAACTTGTATATGTTCATTAAACTGCTAATGCGTTGGAATTGCAGATTTTGTAAGAAATATAGAACTTCAGTTGCTAGATTGAAGCTCTATTAAATAATTTCTAATAGTTATGAATTAGTTACATCTGGCCGTTTACGTCTACGATTACGACGTACATAAGCTGTATTAGGCCGATTTTCTGAAGAACGACTATCAGAATTAGAGTAATTATTTTCAGTTTTTTTTGTATTATCTGTAGCCGCATTAGCCGATGATATAGGACGCGATGTTTTTGTATAACTACGAGTACGTTTCTGCACGGCTTGTTTACCACGTTTAGGTTTAGATGGAGCAGGACGTGGTGGAATTATATTAATTTCAGATTTTTCCTTAGAAAACATCTTACTCCAAAAACGTTTCATCAGTCCTGGAGATTTACTTTTAGTCAATACTGGAGGAGCGTTATGAGTAACTCCCTTAACCGCTGGCTCTTCTGGAGTTTCAGATTGGTTAGAACTACTATAATCAGTTATATCTGGTTGTTTAGGAGGTGGTATTAGTTTATAACTAATCTTTTCATTCTCATTTTTACTATCCAAACGTACCCTATGTACCTCGTACATGGGAGTATCCATATTAGGATTAGGTATTAACAAAATATTAATATTCTGCCGGTTTTCAATTTCTAATACAGCTTGGCGTTTTTCGTTAAGTAAATAAGTCACTACTTCCACTGGGACTTGAGCGATAATTTTATTAGTCCTATCTTTCATTGCTTCTTCTTCGATTAAACGCAAAATAGACAATGACAATGATTCAACACTACGAATGCTACCTTGTCCACTACAACGAGGACAGACAATTTGACTTGATTCACCTAAAGATGGACGCAGACGTTGGCGAGACATTTCTAATAAACCAAACCTAGATATACGCCCAACTTGAACTCTAGCTCGATCTAATTTTAAAGCTTCTCTAATACTGCTTTCTACCTCTCGTTGATTTTTATGACTTAGCATATCTATAAAATCTATCACTACTAAACCACCTAAATCACGTAAGCGTAATTGCCGAGCAACTTCATCAACAGCTTCTAAGTTGGTAGTTAATGCAGTCTCTTCAATATCAACTCCTTTAGTAGCACGAGCAGAGTTAATATCAATCGATAATAAAGCTTCAGTGTGATCAAGTACAATAGCACCACCAGATGGTAATTTAACTTCCCGTTGAAAAGCAGTTTCTATTTGACTTTCAATCTGATAACGAGTAAATAGTGGCACTGTATCTTGATACAGTTTAACCTTATTCAAATGTTGAGGCATTACTTGTTGCATAAAAGCATAAGCTTCTTCGTAAATTTCTTGGTCATCAATATAAATTTCGCTAATATCTTCTCGCAAATAATCACGAATTGCCCGGATAATAATATTGCTTTCTTGATAGATTAAAAATGGAGCGACATGCTTTTGAGCTGAAGTTTCTACTGCTTGCCATAACTGTAATAAATATTCTAAATCCCATCTCAATTCATCGGCAGTTTTATTAACCCCAGCAGTACGCAGTATAACGCCCATTCCATCAGGTATTTTTAGAGTACTAAGAACTTCTCTAGCTTCACTACGATCTTCACCTTCAATTCGCCGTGATACTCCACCAGCTCTAGGGTTATTTGGCATTAAAACTAAATATCGACCAGCTAAACTAATAAAAGTGGTTAAAGCCGCACCTTTATTGCCACGTTCTTCTTTATCAACTTGAACAATTAATTCTTGACCTTCTTCAAGTGCATCTTTAATAGTACGTCGTTGTCTGCTTTCAGTGGAATCGGCTTTAAAATAAGACCTAGAAATATCTTTAAGTGGTAAAAAACCATGTCTATCAGCTCCAAAATCAATAAATGCGGCTTCTAAGCTAGGTTCTATACGAGTAATTTTACTTTTGTAAATATTCGATTTAGTTTGTTTTCGCCTTATTGTTTCAATATCAAAGTCAAATAACCTTTGACCATCCACCAATGCAACCCGTAATTCTTCCGGCTGCGTAGCATTAATTAATATTCTTTTCATTTAAAAGTTAATCCTTGTTCTGCTCAACCAATTTTCCTTAATTGGGAGCATTAACTGATATTATCTTGGTTTTAAATTATCGCTAATCAAGTTCAAATTTTATATAATATCCAGTTAATTATAGTTTAGTCATAAATCGGAAAATCTTAATTCAATTAAAATATACTTGAAATATCTATTTTTGGAGTTTTGCCTTAAAATATTTGCAAGGTTGCTCCAAAAAAATGAGAAAATTATCTAAGCTTATGTACATTTTTATAAATAAAATTATATCCGACCATTTAATATTCTAATGTATAGATTAATCATCAAAATATAGATATTGTTTACTAGATGGGTAACGAGCTTCTATATCTTAGATACTCATCTTTTGAACTTTGGTCCAAACTGTTATAATTTTTAATATGAGCAACCTTGAACACCGTCCTATAATTTATTTAGATATTCCAGCAGAAAAAGCTGGTCAACGTATTGATAACTTTTTACACACTTATCTTAAAGGTGTACCTAAAAGTCACGTTTATAGAATCTTACGTACAGGGCAAGTACGTGTTAACAAAAAACGAATCAAACAGACTTATCGTTTGCTTACAGGTGATCGCTTACGTATTCCGCCGATCCAATGCAAGCCATTAACTTTGCCAATCTTAAGTACTAATCGTAAACAAGCATTGACAAATTCTATTTTATACGAAGATAATTTTTTATTAATTCTCAATAAACCAGCTGGTATGGCAGTACACGGCGGTAGTGGCATTAACGCTGGTGCAATCGAAAGTTTACGGGTTTTATACCCTGCTGCTCCTTACCTTGAATTAGTACATCGTTTAGACCGTGAAACTTCTGGCTGTTTAATTATTGCCAAAAAACGTAGTATGT
>DRQV01000256.1 GCA_011371325.1 Thioploca sp. | reverse complement strand
GCCCACATGGTTAGTTTTTTAATTTTGAAACTGTATACCTATTTTAATAGGCCTGTAATTTTAAAATATTTCCAATATTATACACAACTTTTTATTTATGGGTATATTTTATATATAAACTTATAGCAATTCCCAATTGAATAAAGCGATTAATTTTTAAATTTAATTAAGAATTGCTATAATTTAAATTAATAATTACACAAAGGTATTTCTAATGCAGTTACAAAATACAAGTTTATTTCAACAAAAATCTTATATCAACGGTTCATGGATAGATTCTGAGCGAAAAATAGAAGTAACTAATCCAGCAAATGGTTCTATAATTGGAACTATTCCTAATTTTGGTCAAGCCGAAACTAAAATTGCCATCGAAGCCGCTTATATTGCTGGAATAGAATGGCGAGCCAAACTAGCTAAAGAAAGATCAAAATTATTACGTGATTGGTTTAATTTAATCATGCAAAATCAACAAGATTTAGCAATTTTAATGACTGCTGAACAAGGTAAGCCATTAGCTGAATCAATGGGAGAAATAGCTTATGGAGCTTCTTTTATCGAATGGTTTGCTGAAGAAGCTAAACGAGTGTATGGTGATATAATCCCCGAACCATTGCCAGGTCGACGTATTGTAGTACTTAAACAACCGATTGGAGTTGTGGCCGCAATCACTCCTTGGAATTTTCCTAACGCTATGATAACTCGTAAATGTGCTCCAGCTTTAGCAGTCGGTTGTACAATGGTAATTAAACCAGCGAAAAATACTCCTTTTTCTGCATTAGCATTAGCTTCATTGGCCGAACAAGCTGGTATTCCTAAAGGTGTGATTAATATCATAACTGGTAATGCTAGTGCTATTGGAACTGAATTAGCTACTAATCCATTAGTTAAAAAACTATCTTTCACTGGTTCTACTGAAGTAGGTAAGCAGTTAATGCAACAATGTTCTAGTACAGTAAAAAAAGTTTCTATGGAATTGGGTGGCAATGCTCCATTTATTGTATTTGATGATGCTGATTTAGATAAAGCTGTAGCTGGAACTATTGCATCTAAATATCGTAATACCGGGCAAACTTGTGTCTGTGCTAATCGTTTATTAGTGCAAGACGGTATTTATGATAAATTTGCCATTAAACTAGCAGAAGCAGTTAAAAATCTTACTGTTGGGGATGGTTTACAAGGTGAAACGCAACAAGGGCCATTAATCAATATGGCAGCAGTGGAGAAAGTTGAAGAGCATATTAGCAATGCAGTTAGTAAAGGAGCAAAAATAGTTTATGGTGGCAAACGCCATACTTTGGGAGGAACTTTTTTTCAACCAACAATTTTAACTAACGTTACTTCAACGATGCAAATTGCTACTGAAGAGACGTTTGGCCCAGTCGCTCCATTATTTCGCTTTAAAACTGAAGCTGAAGCTATTAAATTAGCTAATGATACTCCATTTGGATTAGCTTCTTATTTTTACACTCGTGATTTAGGTAGAGCATGGCGAGTTGCAGAAGCTTTAGAATATGGTATGGTTGGTATAAATGAAGGTATTATTTCTACTGAAGTAGCTCCTTTTGGTGGAATTAAAGAATCTGGTATTGGACGAGAAGGATCAAAATATGGAATTGATGATTTCTTAGAAATGAAATATGTATGTATGGGAGGTTTAACAACTATGAATGATTAATGAAATTTGGCTATAAATTCTTAAGTAATTGATAGGTTTAATTAGCTTCTATCAACCTTGTTATCGGAGTAAATACCAAACCTGATAAGAGTAACAAAATAAGAGTTATTGAGGAATATAAGTTTGTAAATCATCCGGGGCATTGGGCAAACCACCTCTGCCTTTGATAAAAAAGCTACTATAATCATTATTTGCAATACAATTATATTTTATAAAGGTACTAACATCCAAAAAGTCAATCGGTAAAGTAGTTACATCTACATTGTAAATTCCATCAATTTTAATTCCTCCATTAATCCCCGTTTCAGAGGAAGCGGTAATTTCACTATTATAAACATCTTTCGGAGTTCCAGTAATAATTAATATAACTCCACCATTGCCACCACTAGCATCAGCTTTAATAGAGCTATCTTGCATATGGAAGAAACGGGGATTACCTATTGCAATATTACCTCCATTCCCAAATCCCCCATTAACTTTAGCAGTCAGCCTACTATTATTTAAATTCAATAAGGTTTGAGAATTTATTGTAATATTTCCACCTCTAGCTCTATTGGTAGCAGTAGAAATAATTCCATTATTCATTTCCAAAATAGCAGCGTTTAACCTGATACTTCCTGCATTACCAGAACCTATCAAGCTATCAGCAGAAATTAGCCCATCGTTGATATTTAATTTATCGGTTATATTAAGAATTATACTACCACCTTGTCCAGCCCCAAGTGTATTATTATCTATTTTACCATTATTACCAAATAGATTTAAGTTGTTAGCAGTGATTATAATTTGACCAGCATTACCTGCATTACTATCAATCTTACTGGGTTTAGAACTAGCTTGAATAATGGCGTTACTAATATTAACATTTTCAATGGCAGTGATATTGATATTACCACCAGACCCTGGACCATAAGTTGTAGTACTGATTAAAGTGTCATCATACAAATTTAATTGTTTGGCATTTAAAATAATATTACCTGCATTACCAGCTTGAGCTTTTCTACTAAGTGAACTAGTCCTAATTTTACTATCTTCTATTAAGCTTATTGTTTCAGTGGCATTAATAATAATATCATTACCTTGCTGATCAATATCAAAAGCTCGACTTTCTATATTTGCTCCTTTATCTAAAAATAGATAATCTACATTAATATCAATTACTCCACTATTAGTTCCAACTTCAGTATTGGTAACAATAGCACTTTTATTATGTAATAAAAATTGTCCACCACTAATGTAAATATCACCAGTTCCTTGTTTTCCTACATCTATTGTAGAATTATTTTGTAATGTAATACTACCAAATTGTGCTTCCTTGTTAATGTTAAATCCATGAGAAATTATTTCTAAGTTATTTTCATTGATAGCCGCTAAATTAATCCGTCCAGAAGTTGCTCTCAATCGACCACCATTTATATCTATATCGTTAGCCAAAATTGATAAAGTTTTATTTTTAGCAACTACCAATTTACTTTCTTGGATTCTAATC
>DRQV01000255.1 GCA_011371325.1 Thioploca sp. | reverse complement strand
TGGCTTTAGTTATCCTACTTGCAAATTTAATTATTCCATTTAAACAAGAACATGTTATCTTGCGTACTATGGCTCGTAAATTAAGGAGAAAACAACATGAGCGTAATTAGAGTTGGTAAACAACATAAAAAACGGTTAGCTATATTATTTATTGTACTAGCTGGAGTTGGAATTACAGTGGCTTTGGCTATAACTGCTTTTAGTGAAAATATGTTGTATTTTTTTAGTCCCACTCAAATTTTGGCTGGTGAAGCTCCTCAAAATAGAGTGATCCGAGTTGGGGGGTTAGTAAGTAATGGCAGCGTGAAGCGAGCAACTGATAGTTTGAAAATTGACTTTGAAGTTAATGATCATGTGAACACTATACCAGTTCAATATACTGGAATTTTACCAGATTTATTTCGGGAAGGACAAGGTATCGTTGCAATTGGACGTATGCAAGCAGATGGCACTTTTTTAGCGGATGAAGTATTAGCCAAACATGATGAAAATTATATGCCACCAGAAGTTGCCTCTGCTTTAAAAGAAACTAAAAGTAATCAAGGGATTTAGCTTAAGAAATCATTGTTTTAAATTTCCATAGCTTATTAAGCTATTAAGATAAATCAATGGAATTTTTAAAAATTGAGTATTTAAGAGAAGGGAAAATATGGGTCGTGTGCGAATCGAACGCACGACCAACGGATTAAAAGTCCGGTGCTCTACCAACTGAGCTAACGACCCGATAGAAACAACCATTATAACATATTAAAAATATAAAGCAAGCCTTATTATGAAAAAAATAGGATTATGGAAAATAAATTTTACATAAACAATTCCAATAGATTGTTTAACAAATGTATTCCATTCTCGGTAGCAGAAATAGATTTATCTTCTTTTTTTAGCCAACCTTTAGCATAAGCCTGTTGCAATAGTTTTTCTATAATAATAATATCTAAACCAGTATTATTAATAAATTCTATTTCAGTAAAACCATCCAATAAACGCAAAGCATTCATCATAAATTCTAGTATAATATCTTCATTTGTCAATATTTTTAGTTCAATTGGTAAATTATTCTGTAAATAACTATTGGGATGATTAGGTTTATGAAAACGAGTAATTTTATTATTAGTAGTAATTTTACTATGAGCTCCAGCACCTATACCTAAATAATCCCCAAATTTCCAGTAATTTAGATTATGCTTGCATTGTTTGCCTAACTTAGCATATGCCGAAATTTCATATTGTAGGTAACCTTGTGTAGCTAAATATTCTTGGCCTGCCGTTTGAATTTCCCATAATAAATCATCATTTGGTAGATTTTTTGGTGGTTTGATGTGGAAAAATGTATTAGGCTCAATAGTTAATTGATACCAAGATAAATGAGATGGTTGATAAGCAATAGCAGTATTTAAATCTTCTATTGCATCTGCAACTGTTTGGCCGGGTAAACCAAACATTAAGTCTAAATTTAGATTATTTAAACCAACTCGCTTGGCAGTTTTAATAATTTCTTTTGCTTCAGAACCATTATGAATACGACCTAATTTTTGTAAATTGCTATCATTAAAACTTTGAATACCTAATGATAAACGGTTAATTCCAGCTGTATAAAATCCTTGTAATCTGTCTATAGTACCAGGATTTACTTCCATAGTAATTTCAGCATTATTTATTACTGGTAATCTTGTTTTTATTCCAGAGATTAATTTTGCGATCATATCAGATGATAATACGCTTGGAGTTCCTCCACCAATAAAAATACTGTTGATATTTCTGCCAGTTATTTTAGGTAATTCTTGATCTATATCAGCTAATAATGCTGTTATATATTCTGTTTCTGGTAAAGTAGTTTTGATTTGATGGGAATTAAAATCACAGTATGGACATTTGTGAATACACCAAGGGATATGAATATAAAGACTTAATGGAGGATATATCAAATTTAATAATTCTAGGTTGTAATCAAACTTTGAAAAATTATAAAAAAAAACTCACATATTGATAACTTTAATAATTTTAAAAAATATAAATTTCTTAAATATTATTGTAAAATATTTCAAATTTTTCAACATATGAGTTTAAAAAAAATATTATTTTTTGGTAGTCTTAAATATAGTAGTGGTAAATTTGCTAGTAGATTAATTTTACTATAATTATAGTCATCACTACTTTGTTTAGGAGTATATATTTACATAATGTATTAAAACTATGAAATTCACTTTGTCGGCCCGTTATAATCAGAGCCTGATAAGCTCTATTAATTTGAGCCATCTATTTCTGCATAAACTTAATAGTTACTAAAAATTATAACTAATTATTATATACTTGAAATAACTTAAAAATTGAATAAGCCTTTATTACAAAAAAATACACAGATATAATGCCAAATTCTAATACTATTCTTATAGTTGATGATATTCCAGAAAATATCAGTACTTTATTTGATTTCCTAGACGCTAATAACTTTGAAGTTTTAGTAGCACGAGATGGATTAACAGCTCTCGAAATTACTGAATATGAACGCCCAGATTTAATTTTGCTAGATGTAATGATGCCTGGCTTATCTGGTTTTGAAACTTGCGAACATTTAAAAGCCAATATTGATACTAAAGATATTCCTGTTATTTTCATGACAGCTTTATCAGAAACTTTAGATAAAGTAAAAGGTTTAAGTTTAGGAGCTGTCGATTATGTTACCAAACCAATTCAACAGGAAGAAGTTTTAGCTCGAATCAATACTCATTTAACTGTGTATAATTTACAACAACAATTAAAACTTAAAAATGTAGAATTAAAACTTAAAAATAATGAATTAAAACTTAAAAATAATGAATTAGAAATAAAAAATAATGAATTAGATACTTTTTCTCATACTGTAGCTCATGATTTGAAAAATCCTTTAGCCAATCTTATTAGCTTATCAGATTTATTAATGGAGGAATTATCTGATGATGTCAGTGAACAAGGACATATTTGTTTACAACATATTTTAAATTCTAGTCAAAAAATGGTTAGTATTGTTAATGCTTTATTATTATTAGCTAAAGTATCTAAACAAGAAGTTAAATCAACCCCTTTGGATATGCAAGATATTGTTTATAAAGCGACTCAACGTTTAGATTTAATGATACAACAATACCAAGCTGAACTAGTTATCACAGATAAATGGCCTATAACTCTTGGTTATGCAGAATGGATAGAAGAAGTATGGGTAAACTATCTAACTAACGGATTAAAATATGGAGGTAAACCACCTCGTTTAGAAATAGGAACAGTCGAAGATGACAATACTGTATGTTTTTGGATAAAAGATAATGGTTCTGGTCTGGAACAAGAATCTATTGACAAACTATTCACTCAGTTTACTCGTTTACATGCTTCAGTTGAAGGACATGGGTTAGGTTTATCCATAGTGCGACATATAATAGAAAAACTTGGTGGAGAAGTCGGAGCCAAAAGCAAACTTGGGGCAGGTTGTTTGTTTTATTTTACCTTACCAAAGGCTATTTGATTATATTGACTTCCTTAACTTAACATTGTCTTCAATCACCCATTTTAACATATCCAATTTTGGAGAATCGCTAGTTGATTTAAATTTTTCATTAGCAACAGACGATATATTGCCAGACATCGCTGTTTGTAACTGATTAAATTTTTCTTGTAATTTGGATACTTGTAATGATAACTCTTGTTTTTTAATAATTAAATTATCTAATGAAGAATCACTTGATTTATTATGAATCGGAATATTATTAATAAACCTATCAAGAGTAATTTTTTTTAACTCTAAAAAGTCTTCTTTTAATTTAGATATTTGGGATAATAGTTCTTGTTTTTCATTGGTTAATCTATCAATTTCTATTTTAAAATCTTTCAAAGTTCCTTTAACATAATTTTTTTCATTAGAACTTTTCCAAAAATTCCAAGTAATGATTCCTCCTAATGCCAACAAGGTAATTCCTGGTAATAAAGCAACTCCAAATATTTTAGCACCACCTACTTTTATCAATCCATTTTCAATCATATTTTAGCTCCAAAAATTAATGATGTTTTAACCATATTGCAACTTTCTTTTTTAATTGTAAACGCTCTTCTGGATTTAAACCATTTGGATCAAACCGATATTTTTGATGTAATTTAAAAACAGATTTTATATCAGTTATTTGAATACGTGTTAACCAGTCAGTTAGATTTTCACCGGCTTGTTTAACATATTTTTCTTTATTTAATTGTTGGATTATCTGATAAAAATCTGAATCATTACCAACAATAGTTATTGTTTTTTGCTTTTTAATAACTCTTTCTCTAAAGTAAAATCGCCAAATTAAAATTAAAACTAATGGCAAAATTAACCATAACAACCAATTATTACTATCATTATTATCATCAGTCCAACGCCAATAAGAAAATTTATACCCTAACCAAGACCATATGTCGTAAATAGGTTGCCACCAAACCGCCATTTCTTTATCAATATCTAACCAAACTGCCGGAGTATTATCAACTTCTTGCCAACGACCGTTTAAATAAGCAATTGTCCAAGCATGAGCGTGTCGTTTTCGCACTATATAAGTAGCTTCTAAATTACTATATTCAGTAACGGCATAACCAGTAGCATAGCGAGATGGAATACCAGCAACACGTAATAATAATGTTGTAGCAGTGGCAAAATATTCGCAGTGACCAGCTTTACTTTGTTGCAAAAAATATTGTAATGGAGCTATTTTAGATGTGGTTAAATTAAGAGTATAAGAAAAATTCTGAGCAAAAAACTGGGATAAACTAGTTAAAATTTGAGCCGGAGTTTGATTCAATAAATTCAACTGGTTAGCCAAAGTTAGCAAATATTGTTTTTCCTTATCTGGCAATTGTAAATCACTATCAGTTGGCAAGGCATCTAAAGGAGTATTTTTACCAAAACTTGCTTTATAAACAACTAATTCAGGGCCTTTTTCTATTTTAATAGCGCCAAACGGATTAACTTTTAAAATTGGTACAATAAGATTAGAAATCTGTGAACTACCATGAGGTATTGGTAAAATACCTTTACCTTTATTTAAATAACTAGAAATAGCAACTTCATTATCTAATTCTGGATTGGTAGTAAATTGCCAAACAGTACCATCTCCAACAGGTGATATATTTTGAAACTCTGGTCTTTTGGCATGCCAAGTTGTACCAAAATAAAGATTATAACTAGCATCTCGTAGATTTAATGGAGTTTTAGTGCTAACTCGCAATAAAATTTTATCCGATAGTTTAAGTCGCCCAATATCTCCAATGGCAGTATTTTGTCGGTATGGATCTCTCGAATTTAAAAAAAAATCTTCTATCCAATCAAGGATCAATATTTCTACTTCAGTCTGTAAATATCTTAATCCTAGTTGGGTATTATAGGCTAAAATACTTACTATTATTAATAGTAATAACCAATACAAGCTAAAATAGCGTTGGGGTCTTATCGACCATAATCCCCATCCAGTTAATATTATTACTCCAATAAAATACCAAGCTTCACGTCCAACACTGGCAGCCAATAAGCATATCATAATATAAGGATAGCTTAAGTTGATTCTGGCATTGGTAACTATGCTACCTTTAGCTTGTTGACGACGTAATGAATAAAATAGACTGGTTAATTTGACTGAATTTTGGATACTGTAGATTTGGATAGTTAATAATAGGAAAAATATCATGGGCAACCAACTTAATAAAGTCATTAACCCACGTAATGATTCTTGATCAAATAGGTAAATAGCTACTATCACTAAAATTACTGCACTCCAATCAGTAATTCGATTAAAGTCTTGGTCAGATAAATCCCAACGCCAATTTACCCAGCGAGCAGTTTCTAAAATTATTGCCATTGGTATAGCGATAATTAATAAATTTATTTGCCAGCCCCAAAATATTACTGCACAACCTAATAATAATGTTGGTGGTATCATTAAAAAAGTAAGTTAATAATTGTTATCTCTAATTCTGTAAGACTTACAGGTTTTTTAAAATAGGCATCAGCTCCAACTTCCAAACATTGTTCCTTGCTACCAACCACTATCAAAGCACTTATAGCAATGATTGGGATTTTTATGTCTTTGGCTCTAAGTGTCGTTATTGCCTCGATACCGTCTATTTCTGGCATTTGAATATCCATTATGATTAATTCTGGTTTTATCTTTATCGTCTTTTCAATTGCTTGCAAACCATTATATGCAATCACAACTTGATATCCTTTACTACGCAAAAAAGTAGACAATATTTTTATAACCATTAAATTATCATCTGCCAATAAAATAACTTTATCTTGTTGATGTATCTGGGTTAAATTATTTTTATTGAATTTATTATCAATAGTTGGAGGTTGCCAAGGTAATGAAATAGTGAAGGTACTACCTTTACCTACTTCACTCTCAAGCGTAATACTGCCACCGTGCATTTCTGTAAAACGGTATACCAGAGATAATCCAAGTCCAGTTCCACTTTGGTTTCGGGTTAATCCTCCATCTAATTGTACAAAAGGTTGAAATAAAAGCTCCATATCTTTCTTTGCAATACCAATTCCTGTATCAGATACGATTAAATCAACCGCTTCATGTTCTGGATAACCACAAACGGTAAAACTAACAGTACCACCATCAGGAGTAAATTTAATCGCATTGGTGAATAAGTTTAATAAAATTTGCTTTAAACAACGTTCATCAGCTTGTATAACGGTGATTTCATCATAAGAGGTATTAAGTATAGATATATTTTTTTCATGAGCCAATTTACTGGTAATACGTTGACAAACATTACCTATATTTTCAATCATGACCGAGGATATATCTAATTTAACTTTACCAGCTTCTATTTTTGCTAAGGATAAAATATCATTGATAATTGTTAATAATTTATTTCCACTTTCAGCAATTGTATGTAATAAATTGATTTGTTGATTATTTAAGTTTCCATAATAACCTTCTTGTAAAGCATTAGTAATTCCTAAAATACCATTTAGTGGAGTACGCAGTTCATGGCTTATATTGGCTAGTAGTTCATCTTTAAAACGAGATGCTTGAGATAATTTTGCGTTAGAAACTGTTAATTTAGCATCATAATCTTGAAGTTGTTGTTTTAATATTTTTAAGCTATTTATATCACTGATAATTCCAACCATTTTCTGTTCTTGTTGCAGATAAAAATGATTGGCTACAAATAGTTCACCATTTTTGCGTTGCATTTGAAATTCAAACTTTGTTGCTATAGTTAACTGTTGAATAAATTGTTGATATACTTCATTATTAAGATATAATAGATTTATTTTTTGTTTAATAAGTTCTTGTTCTTTATAGCCAAATATAATTTCGGTAGCATGGTTGCAATATTCAATTTTCTTAGTATGTAAGTCAATAATTAACACAGCATCACTAAGGTTAGATAATATTTCCGGCAATAATTCATGGGAGATATTTAATATATTAGTCATCATAATTATTTGGTTTAAGAATAGATTACATTTAACGATTATATTTTGACAGGATTTAATTATTTTTAAAAATTGATGAATACAGGACAATGAATATTAGTTAATATTTTATTCAAGGTAAAAGTCATATTCAATCATCAATTTTATAACTAATCAGTATATTTATGCAAATAATTATTTAGTGATAGAATTCTATTAATTTAACTAAGTATTATTTCTAATCCCACCATAAAATATTCCTATTAGGTAAGCAAATATATGTCCTTCTGTATTATCTAACCACAATGAATTAATTAAACATCCGACTATGATTGTGATAACTAAGCCTTGAGCCATAAATTTAGTTTGACCGGTTAGGGAATAACTAACATGCCACATTGTATATAATAATAAAATAAATAATCCAACTCCTATCATTCCCCATTGAATGGCAATCATTAAATAATCATTGTGAGGATTAGCAGTATTATTAATATTTTTAGTAAATAGTTTATTATATTCATGCGAAAAACTACCAGTTCCACTGCCAAAAATCGGTTTTTTAGATATTAAAATTAGACTGTTTTTATAAAATTCTAATCTAATTCCAACTGAAGTATTAGTTTCACCATGTTGATAATCTTGGATATTAGTGATGGCTTTATCTACTCTTTGCTGTAATATTCCAGAAGAACTATAAACTATTCCTGCTCCAGTTATTAATATGATGCCACCGATTAAAATTCCTTTTAAATAATATATTTGATAAAAAAACATTAGGATTAAACAGAATAAAATTACATAACCAGTACGTCCAGCACTCATAAATAATATATTATAAATAGCCAATATTATGATTATGCTGTACAACCATTGTTTTTCCCACCAAGCTTTTATTGCAATAAAATAGGTTGCCAAAGCCATTAATAAATTTTGAGTAATATGGTTTTTAAATATAAAAGGATTTTGTGGATTACCTTTACCAATATCTAACCCAGTAATAACCATTAAATAGGATAAAAATAATGTTATACCCATAATGGCTAAAAAAGCATATAATCCCCACTTACGAGATTTTTCATCGGTAAATATCAGAATAAACATTGGAATATAAATAAATTCTCGATATTTATCTAACATTAAAATAGCCTCGGATAATGATACTGGTGTATATAAAAATCCTAAAAGAATAGTTATAACAAGCAATATCGCAACTAATGCTATATTATGCTGATATAATACAGAAAGTTTTTGGGTATATTGGCCTTCAACTAATATAAATAAAAATGCCAATGGGCATAATATATTAGTTAAGGCTGTTGAGGTTGGAATGGATAAGCCGATTAAGATGGCTAAAATATATCTAGTTTTCAATTTATCAATTATATACCAATAATTGTTTTACTTCTCATTTTATGATACGGATTAATG
>DRQV01000254.1 GCA_011371325.1 Thioploca sp. | reverse complement strand
TGTTATGGAAATAGGAATAACATTTACGTCCTTGATAGGGACCGAATTGTTTTACCAACACTGGATTAACATATTCAATATCATATTCCCAATTTACAATATATATACCATCTTGTATTGCTTCAAAAATATTTTTTAGCTTATCTTTTTCAACATCAAATGCTTTTCCTACATTTTTATAATTATTTTCAGTCTCTTCTAGCTTATTTCTCAACTGAAGAATCTCTTCTATTAATTCTTCTTGGGTTTTATTAACAAGCTGTTCTGTTATATCGGAATAATTTTTAGTCATTTTTAATCATAAATTCATTGGTAGGGGTAATTGTGGTTACCATAATCAATTTCATTAATTGGCATGTTATCAATTAAAAATCTTCCCAGTCATCATTATTTTTATCATTTGTTACCTGAGTCTTTTTAAACACTTTTTTAGATAGAGTTGAATTATTGCTGTTTAAATCTAATTCTCCAACATTTTTTCCAACATTAAAAAAAGCAATTTGTTCTTTAAGACTTTGAGCTTGCCCTTTTAAGGATTCACTTGCTGCGGCTGCTTCTTCAACTAAAGCAGCATTTTGCTGTACCATATCATCCATTTGAGCCACAACTTTATTAACTTGGGAAATACCAGAAGATTGCTCTTGGCCAGCTGCTGAAATTTCTGAAATTATGTCACTAACTTTTTTAACTGAAATTACAATTTCTTCCAATGTTTTACCAGATTTATTAACTAGTTGTGTACCTTCATCAACCTTATTAACACTGTCTTCAATTAGAGTTTTTATTTCTTTAGCTGCGGTAGCACTACGTTGAGCTAAATTACGTACTTCAGAAGCAACTACTGCGAATCCTCTACCTTGTTCACCAGCTCGAGCTGCTTCAACTGCTGCATTTAAAGCCAATAAATTGGTTTGGAAGGCTATATCATTAATAACTCCTATAATCTCAGTTACTTTTTTGCTGCTAGTATTAATTTTATTCATAGAAATAACAGCCAAGTTTACTACTTCACCACCTTTGATTGCATTATCTTTAGAACTGATTGCTAATTGACTAGCCATTCTAGCGTTATCTGCATTTTGTTGTACAGTACTAGTCATCTGTTCCATACTAGCAGCGGTTTGTTCTAAAGAAGCAGCTTGCTGTTCTGTACGTTGGCTTAAACTAAGATTACCTTTAGAAATTTCTTCGGCCGAACTGTCAACAATAGTTGCTACTTGAATGATTGAAGATAAAATGGTATTTAATTGGTTTTGCATTTCATCAAATGCTAGTAACAATTGACCAATTTCATCCTTTCTAGTAGTAATAATTTTATTATCTAAATTGCCAGCAGCAATATTTTTAGAAACATGAACCAAATGATTTAATGGTTGTTTAATACTACGGTTAAATAATAAAGCAATCCCGATAATAACTATTAATCCTATTAAAATTACCCCACCTAACCAAAATCTAAGTTTATTAATAGCAAAAAATGCTTCTGATTTATCGATTTCCGCTAATAAAGCCCAAGTAGTGTTGCCCACTGTAATCGGTGTATAAGCTGATAAGACTAAAGTATTTCGATAATCATGAATCATATGAATATCAGTTTTACCATTTAACGCTGCTTTAACTGATTCAGTATTGATACTCCCTGTTGCTGGATTAGCAAAAGAAGTTTTAATTGAATGATTAATTGGATCAAGGAATGAATTGGAACGCATTAATTTATCACTTCCAACTAGATAAGTTTCTCCAGTTTTTCCCATTCCTGCTCGTTGTTGCATAATATTGCTTAATTTCACATCGCTTATTTGTAAGACTATTACCATTTTTACTTCATTATCAATGATAAGAGGTTGTGCAATAAAAGCTGCTGGTTCACCATGACTAGGTTCATAAGGAGCAAAATCACTGATTCCACCTACTTTAGTTTTTAAAACCTCTCTAACTAAAAAACCTAATTTAGAATTGGAATATTTACCAGTTATTATATTGGTATTATAATCTTCCTCATGTATAACACTATAAAAAATCTGGCCTTGTGGATGAATTAGTAAAATATCATAATAGCCATATTTATCAAGATACTCAGCAAAGTAGTCTTCTTGTTTGTTAGCTTCAGTTATAGTTAATGCTTCTTCCAAATTACGATTAACAATAATAGCCCAGTTTAAGCCAGGAATTATTAATGGTGTATAACTAGTTATTTCTATATCACCTATATTGTTAATTTTTATTTGCGTATTAGATTGGCCATTAAATACTGCATTGATAGCACTGTCAGTTATCTGGCTAATTTTATCATTCCGATAGCTAATTTTTCCTTTATATTTACTTACTAAGTAAGCTTTTTCAGTTTTCTCTGTTTGAACAATAGCATTTATTTGTTCTGGATGAATACATAGAATTAAAACTCCAAGCAATTTTTCATCTTTCAATATTGGTGCTGCAAGAAAAACTACCTTTTTATCAGAAAATAAATATGATGAAAAATCTTGTAACACAATCTGTTGTGAACCTTTTTTAAAGATCTTTGTTATAGAACTATTTTTCATTGATTCATTAGTTAATAAGTTAGTGCCGAATTTAACCTGTTCCATAGTCGTATAAACTATATCTCCATCTGTCGCAATTAAAAATAAATTACTATATCCATGCTGTTTAACAAATAATTCTAACTCTTGGTTAAATTTTTTTGGTAATGGTTTTTGTGAGTGTAATACTTGTTCAAATTTAGTTATGGCTTGTACAATGGAAAGTGTTTTACTTGCCACCGAAATATCATTAATACGTTCTCGAAAAAATTGTTCCAATTGGAATTTTTTGTCATCTCGAATTACTTCTAATTTTTGAAAAGCATTTTGCTGAAAAATTGAGATAGTATTAGTAAGTATTTGAATATCATCCTGACGTTCTGTAAAGAAAGATTCTACTTGAGCTTTTTTATTGGCTCTCGCACTTTCCAATTGATTAAATATTGCTTGAGAAAGAGCTGTCTGACTTTCTAATAAAAAACTTATTCCTGCAACTATAAATATAATTGCTATCAACATAAATGATAGATATAATTTAGTACCTATTTTCATAAATTTTCCTTTTACAGTATAATTAAATGATTATTAACATGTTATATTAAAAGTGAAGTTTATACAAGCTTAGAAACTATTAATAGCAATTACTGTTATAATATATTCAATT
>DRQV01000253.1 GCA_011371325.1 Thioploca sp. | reverse complement strand
ACTTTTTCTAATATTAAGAACTGGATTGCAAATCTGGTTATCTTTACGTCAAAAAACTTATGTACATAATCACCGAGATATTGTTCCTAGTGTTTTTGCTGAAAAAATATCACTTGCAGAACATCAAAAAGCTGCTGCTTATACTTTAACAAAAATTAGTTTTGGACAAAAGATTGATATTTTAGGAGTCATTATTTTATTATTATGGACTCTAGGTGGCTTTCTTGCAATGCTTGATCAAGTTTGGCGAAATTTAGGTTGGTCAGAATTATGGACTGGAGTAGCAGTATTTGTTAGTTTTGGAGTATTATCTTCACTTATTGAGTTACCAGCAAATATTTATAATACTTTTCGGATTGAGGCTAAATTTGGTTTTAATCATACCACTGCTAAATTATTTATAATCGATTTATTTAAATCTTTAATTTTAACATTATTACTAGGAATTCCATTTATTGCCTTAGTATTATGGTTGATGGAATCTGCTGGACAATATTGGTGGTTCTATGTATGGGCAGTATGGATGGGATTTAGTTTATTAATGATGTGGGCTTATCCGGCGTTTATAGCTCCTTGGTTCAATAAATTCAAGCCAATTGAAGATGAAGAGTTAAAACATAAAATTGAAGATTTATTACAACGTAATGGTTTTGCCAGTTCTGGAATTTTTGTAATGGATGGATCAAAACGGTCTGGACATGGAAATGCCTATTTTACTGGACTTGGTAGTAATAAACGTATTGTATTTTTTGACACTTTACTTAAAGATTTAACCGCTGATCAAGTTATTGCTGTTTTAGCCCATGAAGTCGGTCATTTTAAAAATAATCATATTAAAAAACGCATCGTTTGGATATCCTTATTCAGTCTTGGTGGTTTAGCTCTTTTGGGTTGGTTAATGCAACAAAATTGGTTTTATACTGGTTTAGGAATTGAGATTTCATCAACTTATATGGCATTGTTATTATTTATGTTAGTTTTGCCAGTTTTTACCTTTTTTTTACAACCAGTCATAGCGTGGTTATCACGTCGACATGAATTTGAAGCCGATGAATTTGCTGCTCAACAGTCTAATCCAGATTATTTAATTCAGGCATTGGTCAAGTTATATAAGGAAAATGCCAGTACTTTAACACCAGACCCTTTATATTCGGCATTTTATGATTCGCATCCACCAGCACCAGTACGCATAGCTCATTTAGCTAATTTGGTTGATTAATTATATAAAAAATGCAATAAAACTTATGTTTCAGTATTTACTAAATAAAATTTGGTAACAATTATTTTGGTTATTAAAACTAACTAGTATGATGATTTATGCACCATGTTAGTATTAATAAATTCTTATGACATCCTTAATATGTTATTATATTAGTTAGTGAATAATTGTTATTTAATACCTTTAGGTAAAATAATGAATATATGTAAGCGATGTTATATAAGTGGACAAGTTCAAGGAGTAGCATTTCGCTATTATACGCAACGAGAAGCACAAAAACTTGGTATAACTGGATTTGCCAATAATTTGATTGATGGACGAGTAGAAGTATTGGCTTATGGCGAATCAGATTCAGTGAATAAATTATGTTGTTGGTTATATAGAGGTTCACCTTCAGCACATGTTATTGAAGTTAAATGTAAAATAGAAACTGATTTTAATATCCCAAATAGTTTTAGAATTGGTTAATTTTTAGGTTTGTTAATATGGAAAATATGGCAGAAGCTACAAGTTCTAAACAAGTAGCAGAAACTATTGATCATGCTATGACTGAGTTCAATACTGCAATGAAGCGAAGGGAAGCTTTAATTGTGAGAATTGCTACTCAGACTACCCAAATTATTAAATTTAGCATGATCGGGTTGGGAGTGGTAACTGTTACAGTATTCACTCTTATTATAATATTGTTGTCAGATATGGGTGATATTACTAAACGTTTGGATGAAGTTGCCAGTTATATGCGAGAAATTAATCAAAATATTGTAATGGTTAGCCAGAATATAAATGGAATGACAAATTCAATAAATTTAGTAAAAAGGTCTATAGATAAAATGGATAAAAATGTTGCATTTATGCCAACTTTGAATAATTCTGTAACTGATATAAGTAGTAATATGCTTGCTATTAATGATAGTCTTAATCAAATGACTTCTCATATTGATTCATTGACCATAAACATTGATGAAATGGGGGTTAACATGGGAATAATGACTCATCAAGTTAGTGGTTTAAATCGTAGTCTTGGAATTATGGGGCATAATGTCGATAAAATGGCAGCTCCCATAAAAATGTTTCCATTCCCTTAAAATTAACTATCCCTAATGATAGATAAAATATTTTAGAATTATTGTTAGGCCACACATTAAAGTTACTAAATAGTTTAGATATGGAAAATATAGAAGCAACTATAATTAATCCTTTGATTGGCAATAAAATTCCTAAGCCATCATATTCAACTAATGGTTCAGCAGGTATCGATTTACGAGCTTGTATTAACTCTGCCATAACGATTGAAGCCAATATGACCAAACTTATTGGAAGTGGTATAGCTATTAATATTCATAATCCTAATATTGCCGCAATGTTGTTACCTCGTTCTGGTCTTGGATTAAAGCATGGTATCGTACTAGGTAATTTAGTTGGTTTAATAGATTCTGATTACAGAAAAGAAATTAAAATAGCAATTTGGAATCGAAGTGAGAATTCATTTACAATTAATCCGGGTGAACGTATTTGTCAGATGATATTCGTACCGATTATACAGGCTAATTTTAAATGGGTAGATAAATTAGAAGACAATGGTCGTGATGGTTTTGGTTCAACTGGATTGAGTTAAAATGAAAGATAAGCCAGTAGTTTTAATAATTGATGATAGCTCTGTTAATTTAACATTGTTGTACAACATGTTAGAAAAGAATAACTTTCAAGTCATGTTAGCCAACAGTGGTGAACAAGGTTTAGTATTAGCCAAACAAAATCCACCAGATATAATTTTATTAGATATTATAATGGGTGGTTGGGATGGTTATGAAACTTGTAGACATATGAAAAGAGATCAAATTCTAAACAAAATTCCAGTATTATTTCTATCTGCTCTTGGCGATACTGAAAATAAAGTTCGAGCTTTGCAAGCTGGTGGAGTGGATTATATCAGCAAACCATTTCAAAGGGAAGAACTATTGGCAAGAGTGCAAACTCATATTGAATTAGCTAATTTACGTCAACATTTGGAAGAAGAAGTAGCTAATAAAACGGAAAAAATAAAACTATTATTTGAAGCCTTACAATTATCTTACGATAAAGCTGAACAAGCATCAATTTTAAAAACCGAGTTTTTACGCAATGTTAGCCATGAATTTTTGACTCCAATGAATATTGTGTTAGGTATGTCAGAAATGTTATTGGAAGATACTGAATTGACTGAAGAACAAAAGTCTTATGCCACAGCAATTATGAACGCAAGTAAGAAATTGACTGATATTCTTACTAATATGCTAAGTTTTGCTCAACAGTTTAAAGGTGAACTAAAATCATCATCATCGGAATTTTTTTTACATGAAATTATAGATAATATTTTACAATATTTTACTAAGAGTATTAAAAATAAACAGCTAGTAATTGAGGCTATAATTGACCCGGAATTATATGTTGCTTTTTATGGTGACAAAGAAGCTATTCATAAAATTTTAGTTAAATTAGTTGATAATGCAATTAAATTTACTGAACAAGGCAGTATTATTATCCAAGTTAAATTTGTGGAGCATTTTGAAAATATAGAGTGGATAGAATTTAAAGTAATTGATACTGGGATTGGGATTGCCGAAGAAGCTAATTTGTTTGATACCTTTTATCAAATTGATGGTTCATCAACCCGTCGTCATGAAGGCATGGGTATGGGATTAGCAGTGGCTAAAATGTTTACTGAAGCTATGGGAGGTAAAATTGGAGTTATCAGTAAACCAAATGAGGGAAGTACGTTTTGGTTTAAAATACCATTGCGATTAGTTCATAAATGATTTTAGGGCGAGTTATCAGATAGAAAGCTAAAAAAATTTATATTAAAATAATAACAGGAACTACGAGATAAATTTATGAGGCCAGTTACACGCCCTGCAAAATTTATAATACTAACCCACAAATTAACTTATACTCAAAGTTTACGAAAAATGTAAAAAAAATGAATTTAAAAATCGTTATCTTGATAGTTTAATGACACAGTTGAAAAAAAATAATGTATGTTTGGTTTTACTAATTGATCGTTTTGAAACCTTGTTATATCGTGAAAACTTGAACCGTCAAGAATTTTTTGGAAGCTGGTGCTATAACTTTGGGAACAATATTAGATAAAGAGATGAATGAGTTATTGAATGAAAATGATTCCTTCACAAATGATGATAAAGAGGATAATCCTATTAAAACTGCCAGAGATATATTTTCTGATAAAGTTGAGAGAATGCTTGAAGATATTTTTAAATTTTGATCTCCTAGTTTAAGCCAAGCATTTATTTCAATGCTATTAAGTTAAGGGAAAAGAAGTGGTATAGAGATACAAAGAAAAAATGAAGGATATAAATATGTTATTAGTATATAAAGTCAATAGAAACAAGTCAAGAATTGATACAAGAAGATGAATTTAAAGAAAGACATCGTAATAGCAAAACAGCTTTTACAAGGGTTCGCAAATTTTAGTTAGTAGTACTAATTTTGAAAAGATGAACCCGATTAATCATTAAAATCTTTAAATGAATTTTAAGATAAATTAAACTATTTTAGATAATCCTGTCTTAATCCTGTTCAAAAGGATGAACTGATTAACCGGTAGGCTTGAACTATAAATTACTGGTAAAATATCTATGGGAACAGGCAAAATCCCATCCCCATCGTAAATTTTATTTCAAAATTTTAACAGTCTTAGCAGCTTCTCGCATATTTTTAGCTTCTTGTAAAATAATATTTATTGAAGCTTTCATTGGAGCCCAGCCATACCAGTGCATGTAATCATTACTAACATGAAATGCACCTTGGAAAGCTCGTTGCCGATATTCCAGCATGATTAAGTATAATTCTTGCTCAACTTTAGTTTTAGCATCATAATATTGTAATAAATCTGGGGCATATTTCCAATCTTCAGGTTTTTGTAAAATTCCATCTTTATATAAATCTTGCACCGCTTTAATCGCTTTAGCAAACTCATGATCAGCAGATTTTATAATATTATCTGACGCATTAAAATGACCAGTTACAAAATCTTTTGCATGGCAATCATTACAAATTGCTTTCATTTCTGCTCGCATTTCATTAAATCTACTTGGACTATTGGCAGCTTCTCCTTGCACTACAATTTCAATAAACCGTTCTGTAGGTTGTAAATTAGCATCTAAAATTCCAGCAGCTTGTAAAATTATAGCCCGATCTAATACCCATTCTGGATCATCATCTACACCTGTATAATTACCATTTGGCAAGTATTTCGCTAAACTAGTTAAAGCTTCTTCTAAATTAGGAGCTGATTTAATCAATTCTAATACATTTTTCTTGGTTGGAATTCGCAGTCCTAAAAATCCCCAAGAAGTCCTCACCGAATGATTACCTTTTGCCATATGACATTGTTGGCAAGTCGGAGTGCGTCCATCAACATTATCATTTTTTTCAATATCCCAAATAATTCCATGTTTAGACGACATGTACATTTCCCATTGTGGATGATCAAATCCCATATGGCAATTAGAACAAGTTCTGGGATCTTGAGCTTCAGACTTTTTAAAGCTATGGCGAGTATGACAGGCATCACACTGGGCATTGCCATAACGATATTCAGAAATTTCCTGACCACCATCACTCTCAAGCTCATTTGGATAACCTTGGTGAATTCCCATCAAACCTTTTTGGCCAATTTTATGACAACCAGAGCAACCTCGATAACCTTCACCAGTGATTGGAGATGGTTGACCGTGATAAGCAACTTGAGATTTCATCCCAAACCAAGCTAAATTATGTTTCCCTTCACGCATTTGAACTAATTGGTCATTATGGCATTTTTCGGCACAACTATCAGCAGTAGGTAATATAGCTTCTTCAACATCATCAGCAGTTTGATGCTTAAAACTATGACAATCAACACATAAAACTGGTTTTTTGATCAATTGAGTCATTGGGCTATCAAGATATTGCTTAACAATTCCTGGGGTAGCAGAATTATGACATTTGATACATTTATCATTGGTTATTTGTGCATTTGTTGTAGCACTATTACCATATGCAAAAACCATATTACTCAACAATATATTTAAAACTAAACACCATCTTAGCATGGTGAAAACCTCCTAGGTGATCAAAAATAAAAACATATTAATCCGTATACTTTATTACTTTCTTAAACAGTTGGCAATATTTTTTTTAATTTAACTTGAATAATTTTTAATTACTTTCTTATTTTACTAGATTCAATATGATCTTAATATTTTAATAGTAAGTTTTTAGCTATGCAATTCTACGATATTCTCAAAAATTACAGTAGAAATTATAGAGAGGAATTTTAATTATATTTGAGCTTTGTTACGCAAGGTATGATCCATTAGCACTAGAGCTAACATTGCTTCTGCTATTGGAGTAGCCCGAATGCCAACGCAAGGATCATGACGACCAGTAGTGATAACTTTTGTAGATTGGTTATTAATATCAATGCTATTACCCGGTAAACGCAAACTTGAAGTTGGTTTTAAAGCTATGCTAACAACAATATCTTGGCCGGAAGAAATCCCACCTAAAATCCCACCAGCATGATTACTGGTAAAACCTTGTGGAGTCATTTCATCTCTATGTTCAGTACCTTTTTGTTCGACACAAGCAAACCCATCTCCAATTTCAATTCCTTTTACCGCATTTATACTCATCATCGCATGAGCAATTTCTGCATCTAGCCGATCAAAAATAGGTTCTCCTAAACCAACAGGCATGTTATTAGCGATAATATTTATCCTAGCACCAATAGAGTTCCCTATTTTTCGTAGGTTGTCCATATAATTTTCTAATTCAGGAATTAACTTAATGTCTGGACAAAAAAAAGCATTATTATTAATCTCTTGCCAGTCAAAATTATTTATTTTTAATGGACCTAACTGAGATAAGTAACCTCGTATTTTTATACCATATTGATCTTGGAGGTATTTTTTAGCAATTCCACCAGCAGCAACTCTAACAGCAGTTTCTCGAGCAGAAGACCTGCCACCACCGCGATAGTCACGAATACCATATTTTTTGTAATAAGTATAATCAGCATGGCCAGGCCGAAATTGGTCTTTAATAACACTGTAATCTTTAGAACGGTAATCAGTATTTGCAATCAATAATCCAATTGGACAACCAGTAGTTTTACCTTCAAATACTCCCGATAAAATTTCTACTTTATCATCTTCACGTCGTTGAGTTGTATGACGAGAAGTTCCAGGTTTACGGCGATCTAAGTCAACTTGTAAGTCTTCTGGAGTTAAAAATAATCCTGGAGGACAGCCATCCACAATCCCACCAATAGCTGGCCCATGACTCTCTCCAAATGTAGTTACTGTAAAATTTTTTCCAAATGTATTTCCAGACATAATATTCTTCTAGTTTATTTGACTTGTTTATATTAATAAAACCTAGCAAATATTAATAATGATACTCCAACAGTTAATTTACCAATGAATATTACTTATCTAATTCTAAATAGCCTAATT
>DRQV01000252.1 GCA_011371325.1 Thioploca sp. | reverse complement strand
TATGCTGTAATCGCCTGCTTGGCTATAAGAGATTTTGTAATAAGTTCGATACTGTTCGATTATAATGTAAATAATTTTAATGCAGTTAGTAATAGGCAATATTTCTAAAATAGACTTGGGTGATTTTATAGATATAAAATGGAATGAGCGGAAAAAATTATTTTAGACCATTAATCAATCTAATTTATAAAAATTCTTGATGAACATTTTATGAACTCATTTATCTTGATTTAAATCAAGGTACTAGTAAAAAATGTATGTTTGAATCGGAACTGTTTTTAAGGGTTTAATATTTTCGGGATTATTTAATTTTTAAGAATGTTAAGAAGTTAAAATTTCCATTCGCAATAATGGGTTTATAAATCTATTTAATCATGTAAATTTAATGAGTTAATATTTATGAAATATCAAAGTGTTTTAAAAATACATGCTAGCTCGTTGTTATATATTGTTCTTGGTGCAGGCTTATTAAGCTGTACACCTCCTAATACACCTCCACCACCTAAAAATATTGCTCCAGCAGCTGATGTTGTAAGTGGTGTTGATGTTACTTTAACAAAAGCTGAGTTTAAGAAAGCCCAACATATATATTTTGACCGTTGTTCAGGTTGTCATGGCGCATTGCGTAAAGGTGCAACTGGCCCAAATATTACTCCAGAAAAAACCCTCAAAAAGACTTTAGCCAAATTAGAAAAAATCTTATATGAAGGTACTGAAGGTGGTATGCCTGGTTGGGGTAAAGACGGTTTCATGACTGAAGATGAAACTAAATTAATGGCTAAGTTTGTACGGCTTGAGCCTCCTCAACCTCCAGAATGGGGTATGAAGGAGATGAAAAAATCTTGGAAAGTTCATGTGCCAGTTGCTGATAGACCTGTTTCTCCACCAGCAGATAGAAATTGGGAAAATTATTTTGGTATAGTTGAAAGAGATATTGGTCAAATTACTATCGTAGATGGTGATACTAAAGAAGTCCTTAGTAGAATTCCTTCTGGTTTTGCAACTCATATTCTTAGAACTTCTGCATCAGGTCGATATATGTTTGCTATCGGTAGAGATGGTAAAGCTTCCATGATGGATATGTGGGCTGAACCACCAAACTTAGTAGCTGAAGTTAGAACTGGTATTGATGCTCGTTCGATTGATACTAGTAAATTCAAAGATTTTGAAGATAAATATGCAGTAGTTGGTAATTACTGGCCACCTCATTATGTAATTATGAAAGGTGATACTCTTGAACCTTTGAAAGTAATGGGTACTCGTGGTTATACTTATGATACTAATGAATATCATCCTGAACCTCGGGTTGCTTCTATCGTTGCTTCACATCATGCTCCAGAATGGGTTTTGAATCTGAAGGAAACTGGTGTAGTTTTATTAGTTGATTATAGTCGTATGGAAGATGGTACTATTACTGAAACTTCTATTAATGCTGAACGTTTCTTACATGATGGCGGTTGGGATTCGACTAAGAGATATTTCATGGTGGCAGCCAATGCTCGTGATACTATTTCCGTAATTGACACTGTAGAACGTAAATTAGTGAAGAATATTATAACTGGTACAAAACCACATCCTGGTCGTGGTGCTAACTGGATTGATCCTGAATTTGGTAGAGTTTGGGCTACTGTACATCTTGGCGAAGGTTTAGTTTCTATCATTAGTACTGATCCTAAAAGTGAACATGCTTGGTCTGTAGTTAGAGAATGGGAACTTGATGGTAACTCATTATTCATTAAGACTCATCCAAAAAGCACTAATGTTTATTGTGATAATACTATCAATAAAAATAAATCTAATGTGTTGACAGTTTTTGATATAAATAAACCAGATGCCGCTCCTAAAGAAATAGTCTTTAAGAAGAAAGTTGTGCATATGGAATTTAATAAAGCTGGTGATGAAGTTTGGATTTCTTTATGGGATAAAGCAGGTGAAGTTGTTGTGTTAGATGATAAAACTTTGAAAGAAAAAGCTAGAATTACTGGTTTGGATATGCCTACTGGTAAGTTCAATGTCTATAATACAACTCGGGATATTTACTAAAACTTGGAAGGTTTACTAAATTGTAATTAAACTAAGGGCTGGAGGATATTCTTCCTGCCCTTATTAATTAAATCTAATAATTCTCCATTTTAAAATAGGTATAAAATATGAAAATTGTATTATCTTATCTTTTAGGAATAGTTTTTTTATCGTTAAATATAGCAGTAATTGCTGCTGAACATGTGACTCCAACTGCTCCTGCTGATTATCTGGCAATGGAAAGTCCTATTGACATGGAAGATGTGGATGATGATTTTCTAAAAAAATATAAACGTTTATATAAGAGCAAGTGTAAAAAATGTCATGGTATGGAAGGTGATGGTCAAGGTTCTGCTGCTGAAGATATTGAGATAAAACCTACCGCATTTAATGTTGCAGGTTATATGGAAAGCAAGAAGGATGGTCAATTATTCTGGATCATAAAAAATGGTAGTGAAGGTACTGAAATGGAATCTTTTGGACCTGATTCTGATGCTGGTCTTTCCGAAGAAAAATTATGGGGATTAATTGCTTATATGCGAAGTAACTTTACTAAATAGGTTATCTTCCCTAGCAAATTTGGGCAAACCCTCCTTATAAAATGGAGGTGTCTGCCTTGATTTCAGATATCAACCTTAAAATAATTAACTTTTCCTCAATTACCAGAAGGATTAGTAAATTTATCATTAAGCTTTTGTACGTAATTATTAACGCTAGTTAAAATTTCATTAAGACGTTGTTGAGTTTTGCGACTCCAACCAACTGGTTGATCCACAAACCAAATAAATAGCTTATTCCAAGTCCCAGTATTCTTATTAAAAGCTCTAGTTAATCCTTCCCGAATATGTTCATCAGTAACTTCTGTTTGTAACTGTTTTAAGATATTTTTAGCAGCAATATCACCAATTTTAAGGTGTAACCATAAACCAATTATAAAAATAACTGTTACTATAATCCACAAAGGGATTGTCCCTAATCCCATTAGCTGTTGCCAAGTTCCGGTTAAAGTATTATCAGTGATTGCAAACCATAATCCAATTGTAGCAATTATTATAAAATCTAACGAAATTTCCGTCCAAATAACTTTTTGTTTCCATCTCTGCAATAATTTTTGAATTTGTGGGACAATATTCTGCTCTAAATCTTTTGTAATATCTTCCAACATACCGATTACCCGATAAGACCGTTCAATCCCTATTTGTTCCATACGAGCATGGATATCTTCCATATCAGTTTGTGATTTTTTCTCTAATCGCTCTTTTACATTTGCTGGTAATTCTATGCACATATCAGGATTGAAAGTATGATAGAACCTTCCACTAACTAATCCTGTTTGAGCCAATGCACGTGTCCAAGCTGCTATAACTTCTTCTGGATTATCTTCTTGAGCAGTGATATCTATTTGATTTAGAATATATAAAAATTTATCAGAATCATTACGATCTATAGTTTTAGCAACCAAATGTTCCAATGTATCACGCATTGCACCAGGTTCAGGATGTCTAGCATCAAAAAATACTAACACTAAATCAGATAGATCTATAATATGCTGGGTAATGCGCAAAGTTGAACTGCGTTGATTATCAGCATCAAATCCTGGCGAATCTATTAATATTTTTCCTTTTAATTTTTCGCTAAAACAAGTTTTTAACTGTAGATAAGCATCTAAATTTTGTTCTGCATCATCAGCGACATCGGCTAGTTCTTGACTAATTTTATAAAATGGAAATCGGGAATCTGCATCAATAGCAATAGCCGGCAAAATGCTTATATTTTCATTATTACTAAAACAAATTACACTAAATTTATCATCAATTGCATGAGTTCCAGTACGTTGTAATTTTGGTTGATTAAGATAATGATTAATAAAGGTTGACTTGCCAGCCGAATAAGTTCCTAATACTGAAATCATTGGCCACCAAGAAACTTGAACAGCATAAGATTGTGTATCAGAATTTAAAAAACCTAATTTATAGGCAATTTTATCAAGTTCTCTAAATTTATCTACCACTTCACAAAGAATGTCATTTTCTTTTTTAAGATGTTCTTTTAAATTTTTGAGTCTCACTTCAATTTGAGTCTGTGCCATAATTTTTTCTCACTGAATATAAGTTTAGCTGCTTTTACATCAATTTCAATTTGTTGTTTTAATGCCTTAAAGGAAGTAAATTTTTGTTCACTGCGTAATTTACTTACAAATTCTACTTCTACATAATGCCCATAAATATTTTTATCAAAATCTAATACATGCACTTCCAATAACATTTGATCATCAGCAACCGTGGGTCTAGTTCCTAAATTAGCGACTCCAGCTAATGGTTGCTCGTCAATCCCATATAATAATACTGCAAATACACCCAGCAATGGCGATACATGACGATGAAGAAAAATATTAGCAGTAGGAAAACCTATAGTTCTACCTCGTTGTTGACCATAACCAATTCGCCCACAAAAAGTATAAGGCCGGCCTAATAATCGGACTGCTTGTTGCATATTATTTTGCTCTAATGCCTGCCGAATACGAGTACTACTAACTCTTTTACCATCTAAGATAAATGTATTTTGGCTTTCTACAG
>DRQV01000251.1 GCA_011371325.1 Thioploca sp. | reverse complement strand
AGCATATAATAATTTATCTTTCTTTTGCGGTGGTTTATTGGTTAAATGTAATACCCCTTTACTATCATAATATTTATAAATAATAGTTGATTCAGTAGCATTTACATTAATTACGATTATTAACAAAAAATACCATAATTTCATTTATTTGCCTCTTTAAAAATCTGCTTATTATATTTTCCTATTATACCAATCCTTTTAAACTCCAATCTATCAGATTCCTAGAATATATCAATAACTTCATTTTCATTCCATGTTATCATTTAGTTTAACTTGAAATAATACTTGATAAATTTACTATGGAACATAGATAATAATATTATCCATAAACGTACTATTTTTAGAGTTGATGTTATGAAATTATCTACCAAAGGACGGTATGCTGTTATGGCAATGTTGGATTTAGCACTTAATAGCAAGCATCAAAAACCAGTTAAACTAACCGATATTTCCCAACGACAAGGTATTTCTTTATCTTATTTGGAACAATTATTTACTAAATTACGCAGAAATGGATTGGTAAATAGCACTCGTGGTCCAAACGGAGGTTATAGTTTGAATCGACCAACCTCAAAAATTACTATTGCTGAAATTATTACAGCAGTTGATGAATGTATTGATGCAACTCGTTGTAAAGGCCAGAAAAATTGTCATGATACTCAGGCTTGCGTAACTCATAAATTATGGACTGATCTGAGTAACCAAATTTGTGATTTTTTAAGTGGTATTACCTTAGCTCAAATTATAAAAAACAATATCTAAATTACTGTAATATCCAATAGAATATATAATTATAGAGAAAGTTATGAATTTACCTATTTACCTCGATTATTCTGCAACAACCCCAGTTGATCCACGGGTTGCAGAAAAAATGATGCAGTATTTAACTCCACAAGGTCATTTTGGAAACCCAGCTTCACGTTCACATAAGTTTGGTTGGGATGCTGAAAAAGCAGTCGAGGAAGCTCGAAAAAATGTGGCAGCTTTAATCAATGCCGATCCTAAAGAAATTGTATGGACTTCTGGAGCGACTGAATCTGATAATTTAGCCATTAAAGGAATAGCTCATTTTTATCAGAAAAAAGGCAAACATATAATAACCAGTATGACAGAACACAAAGCAGTATTAGATACTTGTCGACAGTTAGAGCGAGAAGGTTTTGAAATTACTTATTTAAATCCAGAAGCAAATGGATTGATTGATCTAAAAAAATTAGAAGAAGCTATTCGGGATGATACAATTCTAGTTAGCTTAATGCACGTTAATAATGAAATCGGAGTCATTGCGGATATTGCGGCTATTGGTGAAATTACCAGGTCCCGTAAGATTTTATTTCATGTAGATGCTGCTCAAAGTGCTGGTAAAGTAGCGATTGATTTGGCAACGATGAAAGTAGATTTAATGTCATTCTCTGCTCATAAAATTTATGGTCCTAAAGGTATAGGAGCTTTATATGTAAGGCGTAAACCAAGGGTGCGGATAGAATCTCAAATGCACGGTGGTGGTCATGAACGTGGTATGCGTTCTGGCACTTTAGCTACTCATCAAATTGTTGGCATGGGAGAGGCTTTTAAGATTGCAAAAGAAGAAATGTCGAATGAAAATAAACGGATAGAAAAATTACGCAATCGATTGTTGAATGGTTTGCAAGATATAGAAGAAATGTATATCAATGGAGATATAGAACAACGGATTGCTGGCAATTTGAACATAAGCTTTAATTTGGTAGAAGGTGAATCTTTAATGATGGCTCTCAAAGATTTAGCTATTTCCAGTGGTTCAGCTTGTACTTCTGCTAGTTTAGAACCTTCTTATGTGTTACGAGCAATAGGTCGTAATGATGAACTTGCTCATAGTTCACTCCGATTTACGTTAGGTCGTTTTACTACTGAAGAAGAGATTGACTATGCTATTCCGTTAATCCGTTCCAATATTGAAAGATTGCGAGATTTATCACCTTTATGGGATATGTATAAAGAAGGTATTGATTTAAATAGTATTCAATGGAATTCTCATTGAGTAAATTTTTAATTTAAATATAAGGATTAAAATAATGGCTTATTCAGAAAAAGTTTTAGATCACTATGAAAAACCTCGTAATGTTGGTAATTTGGATAAAGAAGACTCTTCAGTAGGGACGGGAATGGTTGGAGCTCCAGCTTGTGGAGATGTAATGCGTTTGCAAATTAAGGTTGGAGATGATGGTATTATCGAAGATGCCAAATTTAAAACCTATGGCTGTGGTTCAGCTATTGCCTCAAGTTCTTTGCTTACTGAATGGGTAAAAGGTAAAACCTTAGAAGAAGCATCAGCTATTAAAAATACTGATATAGCAGAGGAATTAGCTTTACCACCAGTAAAAATCCATTGTAGCGTTTTAGCAGAAGCAGCAGTAAAATCAGCTATTGAAGATTATAGTAAAAAGCAAAAAGCTTAAAAATCCTCTAAATGTAGGATGTAATAAGTTTAAGAATTACATCTTGATGCAGTTCATTTTCCATCCTACATTCAATTGAAAATGAGTTATTTGCCAACATTACCCCATTTCTCTAAAATAGCCTCTAAATTACGCCATTGTAAGGGCTTAGTCATATAATCATCCATTCCAGCATCTATACATTGTTTACGCACATTATACATAGCACTAGCTGTGGTAGCTATAATTTTAGGGCGTACCGGATATTTCTCTACTATTATCTTGCTTGCTGTCAAACCATCCATTTGTGGCATGTGTAAATCCATTAGGATAATATCATAAGTTCTTTCTTTTAAAGCATCCAAAACTTCCAGTCCATTATTAGCAATATCAATGCTATAACCCATCTTTTCAAGCGTCAATAAGCTAATCTTTTGATTAATAATATCATCTTCTGCTAATAAAATTTTTAATGGTAAACGTTTGGCTAAAGAGGTATCTATTTTAGTAGTTTTGATATGACGTTTATTTTTTACTCCAGTAAATACATAATTAAGCATATTTAAGAGATGAGCTTGCTTAATTGGTTTACATATAGAAGCTTGAAATAACTGTTTTGTTAATTCTAAATTATTCTCTAATTCATCAATAGTAGTTAATACAATCAGTGGTAATTCTTGACGTTCTGGAATTTTATGAATAGCTTTAGCCAATTGTAAACCATCCATTTTTGGCATATGTCTATCTATAACAGCCACATCACACTTATTATTATGTTGCAACCAAGCCAAAGCCTTATCTCCTGAACCAACTATATTAGTAGAACAATTCCAACTGTGTAATAAATGTTTTAAAATTCGTTGGTTATTTTCATTATCATCAACTACTAAAACATGTTGTCCTTGCAATAATTCAATTTTTGGTTCAAATAATGATTGCGGAGCATCGCAAATTGTTACTTTTATAGTAAAATAGAATGTAGAACCCTCATTCTTTTTACTTTTGACCCAAATCTCACCCTTCATTAACTCACATAAACGTTTACTGATAACTAGTCCTAAACCAGTACCTCCATATTCTCTGGTTGCAGAAGAATCAACTTGAGAAAAGGCTTTAAATAATTTGTTTAATTTATCTTCAGGAATACCAACTCCAGTATCATTGACAGCAAATAATAATTCAATATTGTCTTTTATTTGGGAATTTATTTTGACCGATACGAATACTTCTCCAAACTCTGTAAACTTTAAAGCATTATTGATTAAATTTGCTAAAATTTGTCGAATTCTGGTTGCATCACCTCTAATCCAACTTGGTACTTGATCATCAACCAAATATAATAATTCTAGATTTTTATTTAATGCTTTAGCTGCAAATAAATCAAAAGTATCCTCAATAAATGTTCTAATTTCAATTGGTTCTTCTTCTAAGACTACTCGGCCTAGTTCAATCTTAGAAAAGTCTAAAATATCGTTAATTACTGTTAATAGTGTATCGCTACTTAAACGAATAGTATCGACAAATTCACGCTGTTGAGCAGTTAAAGAAGTATTTAATAATAAATTAGTCATTCCAACCACGCCATTTAGTGGAGTCCGGATTTCATGACTCATAGTTGCTAAGAAATCAGTTTTAGCTCTAGCAGCTTGTTCGGCTAATATTTTTGCTTGCTCTAGTTCAGAATTTTGTTTCTTTAATTCTTTTGCAATGCCAACGGCATAATTTACCATTGGTCGAAAAATAAATAATACTTCCAATAATAAGACTAATAGTGTGAACAGCCATAATAAAGTTTTAATTTGTACAATTAAAGATACGTTAGATTCACTTTCTATTTGATATTCAGTTACTATAGCGTTAAGACCAGTTAATAGTTCATTCTTGGCCATGTAGGATAAGGCCACTAAATCTGGATTATCTTTGGATAAATTACCACAAGGTATTTTGGCTACTGAACGAGCGTAAGTTAGAAATTTATTTACTTGCTGATCTAGTCTGAAAGGTGGTTGATAATATATGTTAGAGATAGCCGTAGATATATTAATATCAGATGCATCTGCAAATGCTTTATTACCGTTTAACAAAGCATTATGCACATGTTGCATTAAATCGATTGCTTCAACTAAAGTTGTTATATCCTTATTGTATAATTTGCAACTATCTGATGTATAATAAGTTAAATTATTAGCATATAGAGCAATACGCTGTGATAACATTCGTTGTTTACCACTAATGTTAATGATAGCGGCATAGCTACTCTGTACATTTAAAAATTTATACATACTAATAAAAGTGAGAGTTACAAAAATACTTATAATTGCTACAGCTAAGGCATAACGCTTAGTTAAAAATATATGTTGAGAATCGTTTTGCATATTTAAAAAAATCTATTGTATTTGGAAGTTATCAAATATCGCAAATGTAGTTATAGATAAAGTTAGAATAATAGCAAAAAATATAATGCTACGATTTTT
>DRQV01000250.1 GCA_011371325.1 Thioploca sp. | reverse complement strand
CTTAGTTTTAGAACGAGATGCTGAAGATCGAGCTAAGGATGTGTTGGAAGCTTTTGCTAATAATGATGGTAAGGTAGATAAGAAAGAGTTTGAAAATGCTGTATCAGTATTTAAAACTCATAGTAAAGGGAAAATACCAGATCATGAGCTTAAAAAACGTTTAAAGCAAATGATGGAAACTAATGGCTGGCAAGCTAAAGAAGGCGGCTTATTTGGTTCAAAATGGTATTCTGCGATTAGTTGATAATCTCAGATAAACTGGAATCTAGGAATATTTAAAATCGCTGGATTCCAGTTTACATATATTTCACTAATTCCTTGAGAATTAACTCACCATCAGTATATAATCCCCGATTTTAGTATAACTTTCTCCTTTCTTACCAAATTTTTAAATGGATTATCACCGCACATATCAATAAATCATTTATGAAAGAAAAACAAATTTTCCAAGTTCAAAAGTGGGTTGATATATTTGGAAACTTTATTGAAAAAACTAAAGGTATGTGGATATCTTTGGGTAATTTTGAATCTAAAGTTTTAAAAGAAGATATTGAAAAAATAAAAATAACTCAACCCATCTATGTAAGTGGTTTAGCTCGTTCTGGAACTACTATCCTATTAGAAATATTATCACACCATAAAGGACTTGTATCACAACAATATAAAGATTTTCCGCCAGTTTATACCCCATATTGGTGGAACTGGTTATTAAATCACATGTTGGTAAAAAAAGTTGCTCCAGTGGAAAGAGCTCATCGAGATGGAATTCTAGTTACTCCAGATAGTCCAGAAGCAGTGGAAGAGTCATTATGGATGCACTTTTTTCCAGAAGTACATAATCCGATAAAAAATAATATTTTAGATCAAAATACTAATAATCCAAATTTTGAAATTTTCTATAAAAATCATATTCGTAAATTATTACTAATTCGGAAAGGAAATCGTTATCTAGCCAAAGGCAATTATAATATAACTCGTTTAGAATATATTTTAAAACTCTTTCCAAATGCCAAATTTATAATCCCAATCCGTCATCCGGTTAGTCACCTTGCTTCTCTGCTTAAACAACATAAATTATTTTGCCGAGGTGGAAAAGAAAACCCCAAAGCACTCAGGCATTTACAAAGAATTGGCCATTTTGAATTTGGGTTGGATATACGTCCCATTAATATAGGTGGTAAGGAAATAATCACATTAAAAGAAAGAGATATAATAGCTTGGGCTAATTATTGGAGCAGAATATATGGTTATATTAAAGATAGATTAGAAGCTAATCCTCAATTACAAGCAGCATCTATGATAATTAAATTTGAAGATTTATGTGCCAATCCAGAAACAACATTACAAAGTCTTATGAGTCACTGTAATTTAACAGAAGGTCAAATCATAATTGATAAATATATTGAAAAAATTAAACCACCATCTTACTATAAACCAGATTTTACTGATGAAGAATTAGAAATAATTAAACAAGAAACTCAACAAGTTGTTGAAAGATTTAATTATTAAATTTAGTCTTAAAAAGACTATTTAATCAAAATTTATTAATAGTAGATATTACTATACATTAGAAAGTTTTACTAGGACAACCATGAACCACCAATATGATACAGTTCGCCCAATTAATTGGTATAATGAACAGTTACATTTATTAGACCAACGCAAATTACCCCATGAACAAACTATAATGATATTAGAGCAGGTTGCTGAAGTAACCAAAGCTATTAAAGATATGGTAGTACGTGGTGCTCCAGCAATTGGTATTACCGCAGCTTATGGAGTAGTATTAGCAGCCAAAGATGCCTATACCAAATCTAATACAAATTGGCAAACTATCATAGACAATGATTTACAACAGTTAGCTCAAGCTCGTCCAACTGCGGTTAACTTAGTTTGGGCTTTAAAGCAAATGCAAGCCAAGTTTAATTCTATTGACGGTAATCCAGTGCCAATTTTATTGGAAGAAGCTAAACGTATTCATCAAGAAGATATTAACGCTAATTATCGGATGGGTGAGCTAGGTGAAAAATTATTATCAAATAACAGTCGAGTACTAACTCATTGTAATGCTGGAGCATTAGCTACTGGTGGTTATGGAACTGCATTAGGAGTGATTCGTAGTGGTTACGCTACTGGTAAAATTACTGAAGTTTACGCTGATGAAACTAGACCTTGGTTACAGGGTTCTCGTTTAACAGCTTGGGAGTTATTGCAAGACAACATTCCAGTTACTTTATCAGTCGAAGGAGCAGCCGCCTCATTAATGCAAAGAAAATTAATTGATTGGGTAATTGTTGGTTCAGACCGAATTACTGCCAATGGTGATGTTGCTAATAAAATTGGCACTTATGGTTTAGCTATCTTGGCTCGACAACATGGAGTTAAATTTATGGTAGTTGCTCCAACTTCAACTGTAGATATGAATTTAACTGATGGTAGTCAGATTGAAATAGAAAACCGAGCAACAGAAGAAGTTTTAACTTTAGCTGGGCAAAATATTGCTACTATTGGTGCGAAAGCATGGAATCCAGCTTTTGATGTAACTCCAGCTGAATTGGTAGATTTCATTGTAACAGAGAAAGGAATTGTAAAACCCCAGTCTTCTGATATGGATGTTCTGGGTTGAAAACAGCTCCCAATTTTATTGACAAATATATCCTATTGTGTATAATATCCCAACATGAAACTAAGCGATTGGGCAAAATCACAAGGGATATCATACAAAACCGCATGGCGCTGGTTTGATCAGGGAAAGTTGCCGGTGCCAGCCGAGCAAACACCAACTGGAACTATTTTAGTTAAAACGGAAGAAAAGAACTTAGATTGTGTTGTTTATGCTCGTGTCTCATCAAGTGATCAAGAACCTGATATTGACCGACAAATAGCAAGAGTAATTGAAGCTGTGACTCAACAAGGTTTTACCGTTTCGAAAACGGTAACTGAAATCGGCTCAGCTTTGAATGGAAACAGGCCTAAACTCATACGATTATTAAGAGATTCTTCGATCAAAGTAATAGCTGTTGAACATAAAGATCGATTAATGCGTTTTGGATACGAATATGTTGAATCGGCTCTGCATTCTCAAGGTAGAAATTTATTTGTTGTTGATAATAAGGAATTAAAAGATGATTTGCTAGAAGATATGATATCCGTATTAACTTCATTTTGTGCTCGGCTTTATGGACGACGTTCGGCAAAAAATAAAGCCAAAAAAGCAATAGAGGCCATAACAAATGATTGACTTAGTCATTAGACCCAACTTATAGGAACTTTAAACAAGTTTGTGGTCTCGTTTCAGTTGAAATAGGAACCAATGGATTTCCATAAATTGGAGAACGGTTTAACCTTACTATATGTACAATGCCATTAAGTTAAGGGAAAAGAATTGGTATAGAGATACAAAGAAAAAATGAAGGATATAAATATGTTATTAATATATAAAGTCAATAGAAAAGTGATGCTTAAAGCGGATAGGTGAAGCGTGGGAACGAGAAAGAAATCGGTATAATGTCTAATTAATGTCAATTATTTTGGAGAGGGTGAATATACCCAATCCAAAAATTATTACAAATTTACTCAGTAAAACTTATTTCAATAACGTTTTCAGGAGAGTAAACTATCTCATTTTCAAGTCTATAACCAACATAAACTTTAACAGAACCAACTATATCAAGTGGAGCATTCCAAATATCAAGCTGTTGAACTGTTCTTAAACGAGTGTTTTGGAAAGCTATTAATTCATCAAGATTACCATTCCAACTAATTGGTTTACCATCAGAATTAAGCATATAGAATTTGCTTTCATAAATTGCAACTACCAAAATATCAGCTTGCTTACCAATATGCCTAATGTCAACTAATAAATTACTCTTGATGGTGACCGGAGAACGGCGTTTAATAGTTATTTTCCGTTTAAAGACACCACCATTTTCTGAGGCTCCACCAGTTAATTTAGCGAAACTAGTGCTAGTTGTTTTACCTTTCATGATAATAGATTTACCAAACATTGGTAAACTGGTTATATTATGAGTTTGCATATATTTTTCGTGAATTGCAAAGCTAACATTCTCACCTAAAATAACACCTTCTTCAAATTTAACATTATCACCAATAACCATATTGGAAATAATGCTTTGAGAACGGATAGTTACTGATTCTAATTTGGTATAGGTTTCTTTAAAATGAGTGCCATTTATGCGACCTTTCAAAATTGCTTTCCTGACAAGTTTAGTTTTGAAAGTGGTGTTAGTGAAAGTAACATCTTCACTGTAAGTAACGCTTTCTTCAACAATAACATTAGAAACACGGCTCTTGGATTTGATATGTAATCTTTCCAAAATAGCTGGTTGTTCGCTATCACCAATTATCTGTTTTTCCAAAATCCCGCCAGTTATGTGAGTATTTGGAGCAAGATAAATATCTGCAAGGCTACCAACTGTGCTGTTGTTGAGAATTAAACCGGCAATAGTGCCAGTAACTTCGTCATTTTCATTGGCTCCACTAAAATCGCCACCAACAAATTCAAAATCTGTCATTAATCCAAGATTTTTGACATAACCAGTTACTTTGCCACCTGTTGTACTGCCTTTTTCAGTAACAGTTACATTAGAAAGACGGCCGTTGTTTTCAAGCGTTGTGTCTATAACCCCATGAACTAATTCACCATTTTCATCAATTTTTAAATCAGTGATGGTTTTGCCATTAGCATTGCAGCCTTCATTTAAAGTTCCAGAAGTATTACAATCATGGATTATTGGTGAAATTATTGTTGGTAGATTAACCATCTCTTTTGCTGGTGTATCTATCACTGGAACATTTGTTGGTAGATTAACCACCTCTTCTGCCGGTGTATCTATCACTGGAACATCAATATCGTCATCAACAATAGTCAAAATAACTGTATTTGGTTCGGAGAGATTAGCGTTTTCAGCAGCACCTAAACTCAAAATAACTTCTTGATTACCATCGACTATATCGTTGTCAATAATTGTGATTGGTGCACTAATATCACCATCTATGCCATCATTCCATTCTAATGTTTCTACAACGAGTTTATGACGGTTATTTTCGGAGCTACGCAATTCAACTGTTACTTTTCCTTCAGTACCAATGCGAGTTGCTGTTATTTCAGTTTGTCCAGCATTTTCAGCTACTTGATAATTTTGTTCACTGAAGCTAACTGTATTTGTTGAAATAGCTTGGTCATCAATATCTGGAGTTGCTGAAACTATTGGGTCAGTATTTTTAACAGGCGGATCAATAGGATCAACAATTATGATAGGTTCAGCCGGTTTAACTTTAAAAGTAGCTGAACATTTGGCGTTTTCCAACAGTTGTACTTTACCTTCTGGACAATTTTCTGACCATGAATCAAGTATATAATCAGCATTTGGTGTGGCTGTTAAACTAATATTTGCACCACCTTTAAATTCATAATTGCATTTCCGACTGCTATTACCACAGTAAATACCTTGTGGATAACTGCTGATCAAGCCATTTTCTGGATAAGAAACAGTTAAGGTACGAGGGGTTAATTTGAAATAGGCAGTACAAGTACGGCTGCTGATTAAGAACATTTCAGTGTCACAATCTTTGCCACTCCAACGGTCAAATTCAGAACCTGAATCAGCTTTGGCAGTAAGTTTAACACGAGAAGCAGTATCAAATTTTGCACTACATTTTTCATCAACAGTTTTGCAGTTAATACCGTTTGGATTGCTAATTATTGTTCCAGAACCAGAGCCAGCAAATTTGGTAAACACTGTCATGGTTTCTGGTAATGGATTTGAATTACCGGTATTAGAGCTATCAGCTGGAGGAGGATTATCATTATCAGTGATATTGACATCAACATTAGAAATACTTAAAGCCATCGAATAATTACCAGCACCTCCAGTGGTAATAGCTTGAGTTATTTGAGCGGTGTGATTACCTTCAACATTACTGTCATCAATGGCTTTGACAGTAACTGTATTAGCTGTTGTATCGCTTATGGTGAGAGTTGTTGTTGCTCCAAAATTAACGCCATCACTACTAACTTGGGTTTGAGAATCAGCAGAAATTGTAACTGTAATTGCACTTGCTGGTGTAGTGGTGGCGGTTAAAGTATATGTATCAGTTGTTCCGCTTTCAGTTAAGTTAATACCATCACCAATATCTACAGTAATTTCAGCAGCTAAAACGGCGAATGTTTGGGAAACATCAATTGCTGGGAAATACGTTGCATTACCAGCTTGTGAGGCAGTTATGCTACAATTTCCAACGGCTAGTAAAGCAACTTCTCCAGTAGCATTAACGGTACAAACAGAGGTTGTAGTAGAGGTATAACTCACATTTAAACCACTACTTGCGGTTGCTCCGAGAGTGAATGTATCACCAAAGTATTTATTCCCCGGATTAGTGAATTTTATCGTTTGAATTAATTTACAACCACCATCAGTAATAGTCCAATCATAATTGTTTATCATATTAGTACGAGCATTCTCAGCAGCTGAACCAGATGTACATATGCTATTACCACCATGAAAGTTAACATTTGATTTAAGAGTTAAATTATTCTATCCAATAAGTAGTGCATCGTAGTTTGCGGTTGAAAGTGTTACACCATCAAACATATTACCCATATTTGTAACATTGCTAACATTCCAATTACTTAGGTTTTGGTTAAAAGAGCTTGCATTATTAAACATCATAAACATATTTGTAACCTTGCTAACATCCCAACTACTTAGGTCTTGGTTAAAAGAACTTGCATCAGAAAACGTAATCTCCATATTTATAACCTTGTAATCTCCATATTTATAACCTTGCTAACATCCCAACTACTTATATCTTGGTTAAAAGAACTTGCACCAGAAAACATATTAGATATATCTGTAACACTGCTTAAATTAGGAGAATCTGTAGCACTTACTTGTAGATTACTGGCTCCAGCGAAAGCTCTTTTCATACTTTGCCAAGCAATATTCCCCCACTGCATAACATCCAAAATCTTATCTTTCATTGAACTATTATTAATATAAATAGCCGGGAAATCACCTTTAATATTAATTATATGCTCACCAGCCGAAGCATAAGTACAAGTTCCATTTCCGGTAACTCCAGTCTGCTCAAAAGTTACATCATTATCACAATCAATGTCATAGTTATAAGTGTAAGAACTACTTATTGGAATAATAATATTCTCATTCGCCGTAGTCGTTCGCCATTTAGTGATAAACCAAGTAGCATCCGCCAACGCATTCTGCATAAAAAACAACATCAGCAAAAAGAGATAACGTTTCAATCTATTCTTTTGATGTACCCTACCTTCAAAACTAGCTAAATTAGACATACCATTAATTTTAGTAAACATGATAACTCCTAAATAAAGGTTGGTTGAAAAAATATATACCTTGTCGGTTAAAATATATATTTTGTTGTATAAAGTTTTATATAATTTTATGTGATTGTCAAGCAATTATTTTTTTAGAGCTACAACCCCGTTATTTTCTTTAAACAAACTACACCAAAGTCTATTCAGAAATACCTCCCATTGCGGATTGAAATGAACTACACGATAACCTTGACTTAACAAAAACGGCTTTCTTGCTTTCGACTGCTTATTCTCAAATTCCAAAATCAAATTAAACTCTTGTACGAAAAAATTAACCGCATTCCCAGCAATAACATAATCTTGCAACAAGGTAAATCCAGCAAAAATTCTAGATAACGATTGTAACCAG
>DRQV01000249.1 GCA_011371325.1 Thioploca sp. | reverse complement strand
TGGTTTAAATAGTCGTGCTGTATGGAGTATTAATTCAGATGTAAAAGGCTATTTGTGGATTGCAACCGATGGTGGTGGTTTAAACTTATATAATCCAAATCAAGATAAATTTTTCCATTTTAAGCATAATCCTCAGAATTCTACTAGTTTAAGTAGTGATATAATTACTTCAATCTATCGGGATAGAGCTAATACAATGTGGGTTGGAACGAATGCTGGTGGAATAAATCAATTTAATTATAATCAAAATGAATTCACTCATTATTTTAACGAACCAAGAAATTTGCAAAGTTTAAATGGCAACCATGTATTATCTGTTTATGAAGATAAACAAGCTGTATTATGGGTAGGTACTGCTGGAGGTGGATTAAATAAGTTTTCTGCAGATCGGAAAGTAGTAACTCATTATCAACATGATCCAAATGATCCAAATAGTTTAAGTGATGATGAGGTTATTGCAATTTATGAAGATAGTGCTGGAATTATTTGGTTAGGTACTTTTCGTGGAGGATTAAATAAATTTGATCGTAAGCAATTTACTGTTTATAAAAATGAACCAGAAAATTTAAATAGCTTGAGTGACAATAGGGTATCAGCAATTTACGAAGATAGTTTTAAAACTTTATGGATTGGGACTCGAGTTGGTTTAAATAAATTTGATCGAAAAAATAAATTTACTCATTACAATCATAATCCGAAAGATAGTAACAGTTTGAGTCATAATTATGTGTCTTCAATCTATGAAGATAGTTCTAAAACATTATGGATTGGAACTCGAGGTGGTGGTCTTAATAAATTTAATCGCCAACAGAATAATTTTACCAATTATCAGCATGACGAACGAAATAATAATTCCCTAAGTCATAATGAAATTTCAACTATTTATGAAGATAAAACTGGAACTTTATGGATTGGCACACTAGGTAACGGTTTGAATAAGTTTGATCCTAATTCAGAAAAATTTAAAATTTATCAAGAAACAGATGGATTAGCAAATAATGTGGTGTACGGCATTTTAGAAGATGAAACTAATAATTTATGGATTTCTTCTAATAAAGGTTTATCTAAATTTAATCCTACCACTGAAACATTTAAAAATTATGATGTTTTAGATGGTTTGCAAAGCAATGAATTTAATAAGGCTCATTATAAAAGCCGAACTGGAGAGTTATTTTTCGGTGGAATAAAAGGTTTAAATAGTTTTTATCCACAAAAAGTTGAAGATAATCATTATATTCCACCTATTGTAATTACTGATTTTAAAATTTTTAATAAATCCGTAGACTTAGAAATTGATTCACCTTTACAACAGCATATTACTCTTACCAAGGAAATAACTTTGTCTTATGAACAAACTTTTTTTTCCTTTCAATTTGCGGCATTAAATTTTTTGCAAGCCACTAAAAACCAATATGCTTATAAATTGGAAGGATTTGAAAATAATTGGAATCAAGTAAATAATCGTAGGGCAGCGTATTATACTAATGTACCTCATGGAACTTATATATTTAAGGTCAAAGGTAGTAACAATGATGGCTATTGGAATGAAATTGGCACATCGGTAAAAATTACAATATTGCCACCACCTTGGAAAACTTGGTGGGCTTACATATTATATATTCTAATAACTTTAACTATTATTGTTAGCTATGTACAATCACAAAAACGAAAATTATGGGAAAAGCAACTAGAATTAGAACGAGAAAAAGAAATTGCAACCCAGCTAAAAGAATCAGATAGAATAAAGGATGAGTTTTTAGCTAATACTTCCCATGAATTACGCACACCTTTAAATGGTATTATTGGTATAGCTGAATCTTTGATTGATGGTGCAACTGGAGAATTAAGTAAACAAACTAATGTCAATTTAAGCATGATTGTTTCTAGTGGATTACGTTTACTTAACCTTGTCAATGATATTTTGGATTTTTCTAAATTGAAAAAACAAGAATTTGATTTACAACGTAAAGCTGTTGATATACGGACTATTACTGAAGTGGTTTTGGCCTTAAGTCAACCTCTTATTGGCAATAAACAGGTACAACTAAGCAATAAAATTCCAGCTCATCTACCACCCATTAATGCTGATGAAAATCGTTTACAACAAATTTTATATAATTTAGTCGGTAATGCGATCAAGTTTACTGATATTGGAATTATAAAAGTTTCAGCAGAGATAGTAGAAAATATTAAATTGGTCATTAGTGTTTCTGACACTGGGATTGGAATTCCAGAAGAAAAACTGGAACGAATTTTTGAAGCATTTGAACAAGCTGATGGTTCAACTGCTCGTATTTATGGTGGTACTGGATTAGGTTTAGCCGTAACCCAACAGTTAGTATATTTGCATGATGGCCAAATGACAGTTAAATCAGAAGTTGGGATAGGTTCAATCTTTAGTTTTAGTTTACCAATTTCTAAAGAAAAAGTGGCTGAACAAACCACAAATTCAAAACTATCTATTATTAATCATCAATTAACCGATTGTATAGAAATAAATAATAACCTACATTCTGAATTTAATATTTTAATAGTTGATGATGAACAAGTAAACAGGCAAGTTTTGATTAATTACTTATCATTACAAAACTATTCTTTGCATCAAGTAGCCTCTGGCATTGAAGCTTTAGAATACTTAGCTCAAGAAAAACCCGATTTAATTTTATTAGATGTAATGATGCCACATATGAGCGGTTATGAAGTTACTAGGAAAATTCGCAAAGATTGGCAAGCAGATGAACTGCCTGTAATTTTATTAACTGCTAAAAATCAAGTGGCCGATTTAGTAGTTGGTTTAGAAAGTGGGGCCAATGATTATTTAACCAAGCCAATTTCTAAAGATGAATTATTAGCTAGGATAAAAACTCATCTTAATATTTTACAGCTTAAACAAGCCAGATTAGAAGCTGAACAGAAATATCGCAATATTTTTGAAAATGTTATAGAAGGGATTTTTCAATGTACTATTGACGGTCATTATTTGAATGTTAATCCAGCTTGCATAAATATGTTTGGTTATGAATCTGCTGAACAGATGTATACTGAAATTACTAATATTGATCAGCAATTATACGTTAATCCACAGCGACGATTTGAGTTCGTTGAATTATTAGCCAATAATTCTAATGTGCAGGATTTTGAATATCAAGCACGCCGTCGTAACGGAACTATAATTTGGGTAAAAGAAACAGTACATGTGGTACGCGATAATAAAGGCGAAATTCAATATTATGAAGGAATTGTAGAAAATATCACTGGACGCAAACAAGCAGAAGAAAAATTACGTTATGATGCTACTCATGACCAATTAACAGGTTTATTGAATCGTAATTCTTTTACTGAAAGCTTAACTAATGCTATTGCTCAAGATGACTTAGTATTTGCAGTATTATTTGTAGATTTAGATCGGTTTAAAATCGTCAATGATAGTATGGGACATTTAATTGGCGATCAATTATTAACCGATATTGCAGGCCGTTTAAGTCAAGAGGTAACCGGGGATAATATAGTTGCACGATTTGGTGGAGATGAATTTGCCATAATATTTAAAAACATCCCAAACCTACATGCTTTAGAACAAAATATCGCTAATATTTTATATAAACTTAGCCAGCCTTATTTATTAAAAAATGAAACTTTTAATACTACAGCTAGTATTGGAGTTGCGTTAAGCAATTCGGAATATAAAACAGCAGATGAAATGTTGAGAGATGCTGATACTGCAATGTATGAAGCCAAGAAACAAGGTGGAGATAAATCTGTAATCTTTCAGCCTGGAATGCGAACCAGAATTGTAAATATGCTAAAAATGGAAGGAGATTTACGTAAAGCTTTGGAAAGAGATGAATTACTTGTATATTACCAACCAATAATTTCTTTGGAAACTAGTAAATTAGTTGGTTTTGAAGCATTAGTACGTTGGCAACATCCACATCAAGGTTTAATAACTCCTAACTCATTTATTCCATTGGCAGAAGAAACTGGATTAATCAAAGAATTAGGTTTATGGGTATTTGATACTGCTTGTTTTCAACTTAAAAATTGGCAAAACCAGTTTGATAATCATTCCAAACTCGGTATGAATATTAATGTTTCCCCAGTTCAACTTAAACAAGCAAATTTTGTTTATCAAATTCAAGATATTATTAGAAAGAATAAAATTGATCCACAAACTTGTAGAATTGAGATTACTGAAAATGCCATGATGCAAAATCCACAAATGGCACTAGAAATTCTCAATGATTTAAAAAACTTAGATGTTTTATTATATATTGATGATTTTGGAACTGGCTATTCTTCTTTAAGTTATTTACAACAGTTTCCTATAGATGCTTTGAAAATTGATAAGAGTTTCATTAAAAATATTGATGATTCGGCTAAATCAGCTCAAATTGTTAATGCTATAATTGCGTTAGGTAAGTCATTTGATTTACAAATAGTGGCAGAAGGAACAGAGAATAAAACCCAAATAACTATGTTAAAAGCAGCTAATTGTCACAATGTACAGGGTTATTTCTTTTCTAAACCAAAAGATGCCAAAACAATAGAAGAGTTTTTGTATGTAGAAAAATTTGATATTAATTCTTAATTCAATAAGTATTTTTTCCAAAAAATTCACCATAACATTTAAGCTAAAAATTTAAATTATGAATAAAACTTCTCAAGCGTTTGATCGTGTTGCTCCTATTTATGACCAATGGGCTAATCTTCAAAAAACGGTTGCTGAAGAAATATTAGAACGGGTACAATGGTTGAAAACAATTCCTCAATATATTCTGGATGTTGGAACAGGAACTGGTAATTTAACTAAAGGATTAAGCCAATTATATAAAAATGCTGATATTTATGCAGTAGATATTGCTCCAAAAATGTTACAACAAGCATCAATTCCTACTCAACATTTGATTTGTGCTGATGCTGTTCAATTGCCAATTGTTGATGCAAGTATAGATTTATTGGTTTCTAACCTAATGTTACAGTGGTGTGAAGATATTCCTACAGTATTTGCCGAATTTGCTAGAGTATTAAAACCTGAAGGAACAATCTTTTTTTCTACTTTTGGGCCGGATACTTTAAGAGAGCTAAGAAATAGTTGGAATGATGGAATAGCTCATGTGAATAATTTTGCTGATATGCATAATATTGGAGATGCTTTACTACAAGCTGGTTTATCCGATCCAGTTATGGATGTAGATTGGTTTAAGTTGACTTATAAAAAAACTAAACATTTGTTATTAGATTTAAAAAATATTGGTTCTCATAATAAACAATATAGGTCTGGTTTAACAGGCAAACATAATTTTCAAAATATGTTGGCAAATTATGAGCAATATCGTGACAAAGATGGATTGTTACCAGCAACCTATGAAGTTATTTATGGACACGCAATGAGTAGACAATTACCATCTAATACCTATTCATCAAGTGGATGGTTAATTAATGAATGAATTAGAACAATTAAACTCATTACTAACTGGTGGGACAGAAAATAAGCGTTTAACTGATTTAGAATATCGTCTCAATAATATTAAACAACGTAGTCAGGAAATTGCGGAAATTTTACCAGAAGCAGTACGTTCTTTACAGAATCAGAGTGATTTTATTGATGCTTTGCAAACTTCTGTAGATAATTGTGTTAAACAAGCGATACATAATGATCCGAATAGTTATGTAAATGCCTTGCTACCAGCTGAAAAAATTTTATTAAATAAAGCTACAACTAATGCAATAAAACCAATTAAACTTATCTTAAAAGAACAGCAAACCCAATTTAAAAATATAACTCAGCAAT
>DRQV01000248.1 GCA_011371325.1 Thioploca sp. | reverse complement strand
TTTGGCAGTCATAATTGCATCTCGCAATGAACAATCCAATTCACAATTACCATTGTTGTTATCACTAGCATTGTTTACTGTTATCACTTTAGCATTAACATTAAAAGTCAGCATTAAGATTGTTAAATAGCAATATATAATTTTCATTAGTAATTATCCTAAGTTATAATTACTTTAAATAATAGCACAATTTTGTACATTTAATTTTTAAAATTAAAGCGGTTAATAATACAAAATACCTAGTTATCGTATGAAACAGTATATTGACATAGAATTCGTTACAGTGCATAATCTACAATCATATTGATAACCTGTTGACATTAACCAAATTATGCTTTTCTCAAAAAATCGTTATATTTACATTATTTTAAATTTATTACTATTACAACCAATAGCTTTTGCTTTTGAAACATTTATAATTGAAGACATTCGTTTGGAAGGATTGCGAAGAATTTCTGCTGGAACAGTATTTAATTATTTACCGGTAAAAGTGGGGGAACATTTTTCCAACAAAGACACTAATACAACTATTTCAGAAATTTATAAAACCGGTTTATTTGAAGATGTTCGGGTGGAAAAAGATGGTAATATATTAATAATACGGATGGAAGAACGGCCAGCTATTTATGAAATAACTTTTGTTGGTAATGAAGAAATTGAAACTGAAAAATTAACTCAAGCATTAAAAACTATTGGTTTTGCAAGAGGAAGAGTATTTAATCGTTCTATACTAGAAAAAGTAGAATTAGAATTACAACGACAATATTTTAATCTAAGTAAATATGCAGTATTAATAAAATCCACTGTAACTCCATTGCCACGTAATCGAGTCAAAATCCAAATTAATGTTGAAGAAGGTATTGCTGCTAAAATCCATCAAATAAATTTTGTTGGTAATAAAACTATTAGTGATGACAAACTATTGGCAGAAATGGAGCTTAGTACTGGTGGTTGGTTTTCATTTATAACTAAAGATGATCAATATTCTTCTATTCAGCTTGCTGCCGATTTAGAAGCTATTAATTCATATTATTTAGATCGAGGCTACCTCAATTTTAATATAGATTCTACTCAAGTGTCTATTACTCCTAATAAAAAACATGTATATATTACTATAAATTTGACTGAAGGTGATAAGTATAAAGTATCAGAAGTAAATTTAATAGGTAATTTAATTGTAGAAAAAGATAAATTGATGGATTCGATGGTATTAAAAGTTGGCGAATTTTATTCTAGTAAAAAAATTAGTAAAAGTAAAGAAGCTCTTAGTGAATTGATTGGGGATGAAGGCTATTATTTTGCTAATATCAATGCAGTGCCTGATATTGATGAAGATAATAAAACAGCTAAAGTAAATTTTTTTATCGATCCAGGTAAACGGATTTATGTGCGTCGTATCACTTTTTCTGGTAATACTAAAACTAAAGATGAAGTGTTACGGCGTGAAATGCGACAAATGGAAGCAGGTTGGATTTCCACTAAAGATATTAAACGTTCTTTGACCCGTTTAAAAAGACTTAGATTTTTTGAAGAAGCGGCAGTTGATGTAAAACGAGTTCCTAATACTATCGACCAAGTTGATGTCAATTATAAGGTTACTGAAAGACCATCTGGTAACTTAATGGCTGGTGTGGGTTATTCACAAACTCAAGGTGCTTTATTTGACATCAGCATTATGCAAGAAAACTTTTTAGGTTCTGGAAAAAGAGTTGGTTTGACATTTAATAATAGTCAAGTTTATACTTTATACCGTTTTTCTTATTTAAATCCATATACAACTATAAATGGAATCAGTCGTGGTTTTAATGTATTTTACCGAACTACTGATTCAGAGCGGGCTAATTTGACTCGTTATAGTACTGATGTTTATGGTACTGGATTAAATTTTGGGTTGCCTATAAGCGAATATGATTTCTTTAATATAGGTGGTGAATTTGATGATACTACTCTAAAAACCACGCTTTATACTGCTGATGAAGTATATGATTTTATTAAAAAAAATGGGGATAATTATAAATCATATAGATTAACTTCAAATTGGAGGCATGATACTCGTAACCGAGTTTTGTTCCCTGATAGTGGAGTTTTGCAATCTGTCAGTGTAGAAGCAGCATTACCAGTTAGTGATTTAAGTTATTATAAAATTACTTATAAGCACCATTGGTTATATTCTTTAGCACAAGATTATATCCTACTATTAAAAGGTAATGTTGCTTATGGAGATGGTTATGGAGATAATGATGAATTACCATTTTTTGAAAACTATACTGCTGGTGGACCTCATACAGTACGTGGGTTTAGAGGTAATACTTTAGGGCCATTGGATTCTAATTATCGTCCATTAGGTGGTAATTTGAAGATAGTTGGTAATATGGAAATAATTTTACCAGTACCATTTACGGAGAATGTCCGTTCATTCAGGTTATCGGCATTTATTGATGCTGGTAATGTTTACGCTGCTAGTGAAGACTTTGATACTGCAGAAATCCGTTATTCTACTGGATTATCTGCGATTTGGTTATCACCAGTTGGTGTGTTGAGTTTTAGTTTAGCTAAACCTCTCAATGATAAGGAAGGTGATCAGATTGAGACCTTTCAGTTTACTTTAGGAACAACTTTTAATTGGTAAGGAGTTTTATGTTGAAGAAATATTATTTGATTATTGGTTTAATTTGTAGTTTTCTACCACTTCAGGTTGCAGCGTTAAAAATTGGTTTTGTCAATGCAATCAGAGTTATGGATGAAGCGCCACAATTAGCAAAGGCTAGTAAAGCATTAGATTCTGAATTTGCTCGTCGTAAAAGACAAATTGTTAATGCTAGAAATGAACTTAAAAGATTGGAAGAAGCATTTCAAAAAGATAGCACGATCATGACTGAAGCAAAAGCACGAATTAAAAAACGTGAGATTCGAGATAAAAAACGTGAATTAAAACGTCAACAAGAAGAAATTAGTGAAGATTTTAATATTCGTCGTTCAGAAGAATTAGATAAGGTGCAAAAAGCAATTATTGAAGTAATTCAAGATATAGCAAAAAGAGATTCTTACGATTTTATTTTAAGTGAAGGTGTGGTCTGGGCTAGTAAGCAGGTTGATATTACAGATAAAGTTTTAATGGCTCTCGGTAAAAAAAATAAGAAATCTAGGAGATAATTTCAATCTAGTATGGTGTGCTGGGCACTTATACGATTATTAAGATATTCTTCGATAGCTGTTCAACATAACGATTAATGCGTACGAATATGTTGAATCAGCTCTGCATTCTCAAGGTAGAAATTTAATTGTTGTCGATAATAAGGAGTTAAAAGATTATAATGTTATTTAGTAATTATTTATAACACAGCAGAACCTAAAACTTTTTCTACTAATTCTTCTACTGAAGGCTTATAACTATCGGGTTTATTGAGAGCTGGAATTTCAGTAATAATTATTCCGGTTGCTTCCGATCTAGCCTGTAAAAAAGCTGACCCTGTAGTCAAACTATCTTCAAGAAAAACTAATGCTTTACTTTGCTTTTTTAACAGTTCACTCAAGACATTTTCTACTGTTTCCAATGTTGCATTAGGAAAAGTTTCAAACCCAAGTAATGCGAATCCTTCCGCTAATGTATTGCTACCCATAAAAATGAGTCTCATCACAATTTGCCTAGCATTAAAATTGTCACCACTAAACCATAAATAGCGATCCCTTCTGCTAAACCTAAATAAACTAAAGTTCGACCAAACATTTCTGGTTTTTCTGCTATTACAGCCAATGAGGCTGCCCCAACTGGACCAACTGCAATCCCTGCTCCTATAGTGGCAAGAGCGGTTGGAATTCCTGCCCCAATCATGGCTAAACCCATGCCTACAGATATTTCTCGAATTGCTTCAACAGTTGTTGGTTCTGCCATTACTTCCTGAATTCCTAAAAATAATAAACCAACTTGAGCTAATAAAAAGGTAAATAAATTGATTGCAACAGTACTTTTTAACCAACGTGGGGTATTTATATTTTTAGATAAAGGATTTATTTCAAAATAAATTCCCAACGCAATAATACCAAATAAACTAAATGTCATTAAAGCAAGTAGCCAATACATAATTAACTCCTATAATAATTTGTATACCAATCAATAAAATTAGTGAGACCTTCTTCTATTGAAGTTTGTGGTTGCCAATTAAAATCTGTTTTTAAATCATCTATGTTAGCATAAGTTATTTTAACATCACCTGGTTGCATAGGCAGCATATTTATGTTAGCCTTCTTGCCCAGTGCATTTTCTAAAGTTTTAATAAAATACATTAAATCAACTGATTGATTATTGCCAATATTATATATTTTATATGGTGCTGTGCTAGGTGTTTCACCAGACCAGTTAAGATCGGCTTGAGGCTTATGTTGAATAATTTTTATCAGTCCCTCAACAATGTCATCAATGTAGGTAAAATCTCTTTGCATTTTGCCAAAATTATATACTTCAATCGGTTGATTAGCTAGAATAGCTTTGGTAAATTTAAAATATGCCATATCTGGTCGCCCCCATGGCCCATATACAGTAAAAAATCGTATACCAGTGGTAGGCAAATCATAAAGATGTGAATAAGTATGTGCCATTAATTCATTGGATTTTTTTGTAGCTGCATAAAGTGAGATTGGATGGTCTACATTTTGTTTAACCGTAAATGGTATTTTAGTATTTAAACCATATACAGAGCTAGAAGATGCATATACTAAATGTTCAATTGCATGATGTCTACAGCCTTCAAGTAAATTCACAAATCCTACTATATTCGTATCAACATAAGCATAGGGATTTTCCAACGAATAACGAACTCCAGCTTGAGCTGCTAAATTAACCACTTGATTAATTTCATATCGGTTAAATAATTCTGCCATTCCACTTCTATCTGCCAAATCTAATTTTATAAATTGGAAATTTGAATTAGTTTCTAATTGTTGTAAACGAGATTTTTTTAAATTTACATCATAATAGTTATTAAGATTATCAATACCAACAACACTAATGTCATGGTTTAAAATCTTTTTAGATAGTTGTGAGCCAATAAAACCGGCAACACCAGTTATAAGTATTCTCATATTAAATTTGGTATTTTATTTGCTTTCAAAATAATTGTACTAAGTTTAGCTTGATAAAGTCAAATAGTGAGTT
>DRQV01000247.1 GCA_011371325.1 Thioploca sp. | reverse complement strand
CTAATTCTCCAAAATGAACCCCAATTCCAGCCGGACGTTGTCCCTGAGTTCCTTTTGGATTAATCCATACAATTTCACCAGCCACTGGAGTTTTCTCTCCATCATCGAGTAGAGTTAGCAATAAAAATACTTCATCACCCAATTTATAGGATTTTTCTGTGGGATAAAATAATCCTCCACGTTTTAAAAATGGTAAGTATGAATTATATAATCTAACCTTATCCGATATGTTCAACGTCAACATATTATGTTTCATACCGCGTGGACGTTTTCTCTTCTTTATCATCAGACCCTCCGTTTTAATTCAACCCAAGCGATTGCAATTGATTCTAACAATCCTTGTGGTTTAATATTAGTATTGATTAATTGATAGGCTTCTTGTTGTAAGTCTAGTAACTTAAATAAATGTTGTAAGTTTAAATTATTAGAGAAACTTTGTAAAGATTCTATCTGATCTTGATTAATCAAATATTGAGTTTGGCCGGTAATAGAATAACGAATAACATCAGCAGTCCAACTCAAGAGCCATTTTAATACTAAGGTAATTTCCATTTTAGCCCAACTTGTTGCTATTTTTACTGGATCATTAGCCGATAATGTCATTAAACTATTGAATAATTCTTGCCGTTTATCCATACTATTTGCCAATTCCAGAGCAGCTAAAGGTGCTTGGGCAGATAAATTTAATAATAAGCTTGTATGTTTTTGATTATCTAAACGTTCATAGAGCCAATTATAAGTTAATTTTTTATCCGGACGGTTAAAATCTAATTTTTGACAACGACTACGAATTGTGGCACTTAAAACCATTGGATTATGACTAATCAACATAATCAAGGTATTAGATGGTGGTTCTTCTAATAATTTTAGTAAACTATTGCTTGCATTACGATTCATTGCTTCAGCTAGATTGATGATAACAATCTTATAATGAGCATATTTGGTAGTTAAAGAACAAAATTGAATAGTATTACGAATTTGATCCACCGAAATTTGCTTGCCAATATCTGCTGGTTGAATTGTTAGTAAATCTGGATGAGTATTAGCCTTTAATAATTTACATGGTTTACAATTTCCACAAGCTTGTTTCTTTTCACACAATAATGTTTTAGTTAGATATTGTGCAAATAAACTTTTGCCCATACCTTTTACGCCATATAGTAATAAAGCATGTGGCAAATGTCTGGATAATGTCTGTTGCCATAATGGTTCGTGCCAAGGTAAAATATTGCTCATAATATGTTTTAGTTCATTCCAAAAGCTATCCAAATTACTAGAAAAGAACTTCCAAAAGCTATTATATCTAATAAGGGTAGCCAAACTCGATAGGGACGAATCAAATAAACTATCATGGGATAACATAAAAATTCTGCAACAGAAACGCCAACTATAAATCCAGTTACATCCGCATAATAAGTCCCAATACTCATTCCTAAAATTTGTAAAACAAAACGATTTGTATTATTAATCAAATGTCGAAAAGAATCTCCCACTGCTAATAAAACTGGATTCATAGTACTAATAATTGAAGCTGAAATCATACCAGCAGCTAAAATTCGTAATATCCAACCAGCATCTTGATAACGCTCGTCATAGAGTAGTTCAATTAGTTGATCACCCCATAATACGATTACCCATAATGGTGGTAAAAATAATAATAGTAACATCGCTCTGCTTTTAAAAGTTTGACTACGAAGCTGCTCTGGGTTTTGTTCAACTATACGGGAATATAATGGCAAGAGGACTGTAGAAGCTAATTTTATTAAAGGTTCTACGGTAAGACGAGCAAGATTTTTGGCTAGTAAATAAATCCCCAATATATCCATTCCAGCAATACTACCAAATATAAATACATCTAGTCTAGCTACGCAAAAACCCAGTGCAGTACTAATAAATATCCATTTTCCAAATCGGATTAGCTCATCAGCTGATTGAGGTTCCCATTGAATTTTCATACTAATACCAGCCAAGACAGAATGACTAGCAATTAGTTTGACTAAACGATTAGCGAAAATACCAGCAACTAATGCCCATACAGACGGGTAGTACCAAGCCCAGATTATCATAGTAACTAAGCTAGAAAAATGAGCGACTAAATCAAGAATTACTAGTTTGCCTAATAACATTCGACGAGAATAAACCAGTAACCAAGTTGAATTAAAACCAGCGATGATAGCTGTCAATCCAGCAACTGGAACTATAATAGTTAAACTAGGTTCATTATTAAGGGAGGCTAATGGCCAGGCAAAAGCTATTGCTGCTATTGCTAAAATTATTCCTCTAATTATCTGAATCGTCCAAGCTGTACGGACAAATTCTGGTTCTTCACCTCGTTGACTTTGAATAATATTAGGTCGTAAACCAACATCGGAAAACATTTCCAGACCTATTAATACTGCGGTTACAATACCAATAATACCAAATGCCTCTGGGGATAATAATCTGGTTAATACAATATTTCCACCAAAACGCATTACTTGTGAGATTCCAAAACCTAAAATTATCCAGACAGAACCTCTAATGGCTAATCGTTTTAATAAAGTTAGAGAAACTCCTTGTTTATCAGTAGTCGATGCCAAGGTCAAAATCCCTATTATAAGTATCCATTATACAAAACCATACTGTTGTAAGAAGTTTTCATTAATTGGTTTGGATACTTGCCTATCAAGTAATAATCTTTCCAAATAACGGGCAATAATATCAACTTCCAAGTTGACTTGTTGACCAATTTTTATGTCTGCTAAAGTAGTACGCTCTTGAGTATGTGGTACTATATTTACACTAAATTCAGCATTTTGCACAATATTGACTGTTAAACTAATTCCATCTACGCAAATTGAGCCTTTAGGAGCAATATATTTAGCTAAATCATTTGGAGCTTGTATATATAAACAGATTGAACGATCATCATTATAACATTGGGTAATTTTCCCCACACCATCAACATGACCGCTAACTATATGACCACCTAGGTGTGTTTGTGGAGTTAGAGCTTTTTCTAAATTAACCGTACTACCAATCATTAATTTACCCAAAGTGGTATGCGATAAAGTTTCGTTGGAAACATCAGCCCAAAAACCGTTACCAGGAAGTTGTACTGCAGTTAAACAAACACCATTAACGGCAATGCTATCACCCAACTGAACATTGTTCCAATCTAGTTTAGTGGCTTGTATATATAAACGAGCATCGGTTGTTTGAGCTATTTTACCCACAGTTTGAATAATACCAGTAAACATTTTATTTGATTCTTATATTATGAATGCTTAATTCCAAAATTTTTAATTCCTGATAAAAACTTAATATAACAAATTATAAGATTTTAATTAAGAATTAAACATTATTAACAGGATAAGCAGTAATTCGCCAATCACGTCCTACTGCACGTATATCAGCAATATTAAGTGGAATATGCTGATTTAAACGTTCAATCTCTGGTAAATTAAATAATCCTCTGGCTTTATTACCCATTAACATGGGAGCCATATAAATTATTAATTCATCGACTAATCCGGCTCGTAACATTGCTCCACTTAAGGTTGCACCAGCTTCTATTTGTAATTCATTAACTTCGTATTGTTCGGCTAACAATTGACAAGCGGCCGATAAATCTACTCCACCTCGTTCTTCTAATTGAATAACATGAGCACCAGTTTTTTCTAAAATTGATTTAACTGATTCACTTTTTGAAGCGGTGAAGATAATAGTTTGACCTGGAAGACCTAATATAATAGCATCCGGCTGTACACTTAAATGAGTATCAACTATTACTCGTAAAGGTTGTTTGACTTTGATTTCTGATTGGCAATGCAATTCTTCCTCTCGTACTGTAAGCCTTGGATTGTCAGCTATTACAGTACCAGCTCCAGTCATAATTGCAGAACTTCTAGCTCGTAAGTATTGAACTTCTCTTCTTGCATCTTGGGAAGTAATCCATTGACTTTCAGTAGAAGCCATTGCAGTTCTACCATCCAAACTCATACCTAATTTACAACGGATATATGGACGATTATGTCGCATCCTAGTTAAAAATCCAGGATTTAATTCTTCAGCATCTTTAGCTAAAATCCCAGTATTTACAATAACACTAGCCTTTAATAATTGTTCAATTCCTTTACTAGATACTAGTGGATTTGGATCTGTCATTGCCACCACTACTCTAGCCACTCCAGCTTTAATTAAAGCATCAGTACATGGTGGAGTTCGCCCATGATGACAGCAGGGTTCTAAAGTAATATAACAAGTAGAACCTTTAGCTTTTTCTTTGGCTTGATTTAAAGCATTGATCTCAGCGTGCGGTTCACCAGCTTTATGATGCCAACCTTCACCAACTATGTTACCATCATGTACAATAACGCATCCAACTCTAGGATTAGGATCAGTAGTCCATAAGCCTTTTTCTGCCAATCGCAAGGCTATAGCCATGTAATATTGATCGTTGAATTTATCTATATTGGGTGAAGGTGAATTTTCTATAATATTTGTCATACTTTAGTTATAAACAGGAAAACGAGAACATAATTCGAGTACTTTAGTTTTTACTTCTGCTTGTAATTCTATATTTTCTACATCATCAATAATATCACAAATCCAACCTGCAACTTGACTAGATTCTTCTATACCTAATCCTCTAGTGGTAATGGCTGGTGTGCCAATTCGTAAGCCACTAGTTACAAATGGTGAACGTGGATCATTAGGAACAGTATTTTTATTGACCGTAATATTAGCCAATCCCAATGCGGCATCAGCTACCTTACCAGTAAGGTTTTTGTCTATTAAATCTAATAAAAATAAATGATTATCTGTACCATTGGATACGATTTTATAACCACGTTTTAGCATTACTGTCACCATAGCTCTAGCATTTGCAATAACTTGAGTTTGATAGGTTTTAAATTCTGGTTGTAAAGCTTCTTTAAAAGCTACTGCCTTAGCGGCAATTACATGCATTAAAGGGCCACCTTGAATTCCAGGAAATACTACTGAATTAAGCTTTTTCTCAATTTCAGGATTACTTCTGGCAAGAATTAAACCGCCTCTAGGCCCACGTAAAGTCTTATGGGTGGTGGTTGTAGTTACATCAGCAATTGCTACTGGACTGGGATATAAACCAACAGCAACCAAACCAGCAACATGAGCTATATCGGATACTAAATAAGCATTTACTTTGTCAGCAATATTCCGCAATCTTTGCCAATCTATTACTCGTGAATAAGCACTAAAACCACTCATGATCATTTTGGGTTTATGTTCTAATGCTAATAATTCGACCTGTTCATAATCTATTTCACCAGTTTCTGGAACTAAACCATACTGAATTGCATTATATATTTTGCCAGAAAAATTAACTTTAGAACCATGAGTCAAATGGCCACCATCAGACAATTTCATCCCTAAAATAGTATCGCCTGGTTCTAATAATGCCATATAAACTGCTGTATTGGCCTGTGAACCAGAATGAGGTTGTACATTAGCATATCCAGCATCAAAGATTTGTTTAGCTCGATCAATTGCTAATTGTTCCGTAATATCTACATATTCACAACCGCCATAATAACGCTTATATGGATAACCTTCTGCATATTTGTTAGTCAATACTGAGCCTTGAGCCTGTAATACTCTTGGACTAGCATAATTTTCTGAAGCAATTAATTCTAAATGTTCTTCTTGTCGAATTACTTCGTTTTGCATTGCTTGCCATAGTTCAGCATCAAAATCTGCAATATTCAATTGGTTTGAAAACATTAAATTACCTTCAAATAGTGGAAATAGTGATTAAAACAAGTTTAATTGTTTATTGGATAATTTCATTGATCTATAAAAAATTACTTCTTTACTTATTTTACCAGCAATTCCTTTTAAGTCTAATAATGGTTTGGTAAATAAACTAGTTATCTGCTCACAATCGTGTCAGCTTTGTCAACCAATCTATGAGTTGCCTGACAAATTTTATCTTTGACTTATAGATTTGACTTTTTTATTTTTTTGATTAAGCTTTTTCTGGGCTAAATTATTCTCAATGATATTTTTGCGAGGCTTTTTCAAAAAAAATCGCTTTGAGTTTATTTCTCGCTTGATATTTCTTCTTTAACCTTTTTCTCAGATTGCTTAATTCCCAATAACCGTCTCACATCGGATTCATCATACTCGTTTTGCAAACTGACCTATGCGATATATTCTACTCATGTGAATAATTCTACATAGATTTAGGTAGAAATCAAGTAACAGTTATTAGCTCTATTAATGCAACTCGTAAGCCGTATACAAAAAAACATATGTAATTTGTAGGGTGTATAAGCGAAGCATTATACACCTTACGAGTTAATTCCTTATTATCGATAACAATTAAATTTTTACCTTGAGAATGCAGAGCCGATTCAACATATTCGTATCCAAAACGCATTAATCTTTATGTTGAACAGGTATCGAAGAACCTCTTAATAATCGTATAAGCCTGTGACCATTCAAAACCGATTTCAGTTACCCACAATTTTTTAAGATACACTTTAAATCTAATTAGATATGGAATACTAATCTTGTTCTTCCAATAAATATAATAAATTTTTCAAACTATTAGCAATCCCTTGTAACATTAATAAAATAAACCCAAGCATAATCATAGCTTTCAATAAAAAACGATATGGCAAACCACCTGGGTCTGGAGAGCTTTCGGCATAGATAAAAGCATTGTGAACAAACGGCCATGTAGCAATTATAATCAACATACAAAATGGTATTAGAAAAAATAATCCACCCAATAAATCTATCCAAGCTCTATGTCGGTTAGTTAACCAATGGCTTTTATATACAATATCCACTCGTACATGCTCATCATGTTTTAATGTATAACCAGCTCCAATTAAGAACAGTATAGCAAATAAATGCCATTGCAATTCTTGTAAAGCTACTGAACCAATAGCAAATAAGGCTACCATACTGGCCTGATAGACAATTATTAAAACCATTAATAGTATTAACCAAGCTGCCATATGGCCACTCCATTCATTAATATTATCAATCCAATAAATAGCCTTTTTTAATAACATAGATTATCGTACTCGTTTTAATGTAGCCTTATCAAAATCTCGATCAGTAAGACCTCTACCAAATTGATAATTCTTAAATTTAAGAGTTGTATTTTTTTTAGTTTGATGGTTTTGCATAAACATTTGATCAGCCCGCCAATACTTAGCTAAATACTGTTTATATTTCTTAAATTGTAAAGTTTTCAATAAAGAATTTTTACGGTCATAAAATATAATTTGTTGTGGATTAAAATTTTCTTTATCAACCCATAATACTTGACGAGTATAACCAGAATATTTATAAGCTGGTATACGTTCTACTACATAACAATCCATGCCTTCATAAATTTCATCTCGTAGATAAGTATAGGAATATTTTTCAATTTCTTGGGAAGATAAGTCCTCAAACGCAAATTCACTACCCATAAAAGGGCCAGATTTATTTTTAGAAGAAATTCTTTTCACCCTTTTCAAAGCTGGTAAATATAACCATTGATCGTCAGATTTAAGAGGATGTGACCAGGTTAACATAGCAGTACCTTTCACATCTCTTGGTATATCAAAAACAGTTAAAGCTTTATCACCATCTCCAGCAACTTCCATATATTTAGATCGGGTTTGGCGTACACTTTCTTGTCCCTGTTTATTGCGTAAAATCATGGTCATTTCAACTTCAAAATCTAACCAACCAGTATCTCTAAAATCACCCATTGTAGCAATAGCAAGACCCTTAGCTTCGGGCGTAGTTGCATCAATAATTGCCTGTGCTAATTCTGTTTCCGATTTAGCTGTCGCTGTTATTGGTAATAAACTAGCCAATAGTAATAAAATTAGTTTTTTCATATGTTACTCCATGTTAAAAATATCCATTATATAGATTTTTATTCAAGAAAGCTATGGTATTTTCCATTTGTTTAACAATATAATTAACATGATAGCTTTATCTTTAATAAAATTAGTTGACTATTATATTCGCTTATGCTTAAAATTATCATTCAATACAGTTTACAATTTTAGATTTTAGAAACAAATATCTTATATACAAGAGAAAATAACTTATGAGTGATAGCAAAGTTTATGATATATCCCCAGAAATAGCAGCAAAAGCCTATATAACTGATGAAAAGTATCAAGAAATGTATGCACGTTCAATTTCTGATCCAGATAGCTTTTGGAGCGAACAAGCCAAAGAGTTTTTAACCTGGTTTAAAGATTGGGATAGTGTACAAAGTGGAAGTTATTTAGAAGGTAAGTTTAGCTGGTTTGCAGGTGGTAAACTTAATGTATCTTATAACTGTTTAGACCGCCATTTAGAAACTAAAGGTGACCAAGTTGCCATTATTTGGGAAAGTGATGACCCTAATGTTGATAAAAAAGTAACCTACCGAGAACTGCATGAAAAAGTATGTCGCTTTGCCAATGCCTTAAAAGCTCGTGGAGTTAAGAAAGGTGATAGAATTTGTATCTACTTACCAATGATTATTGAAGCATCAGTTGCTATGTTAGCTTGTACTCGAATTGGTGCGGTACATTCTATTGTATTTGGAGGATTTTCTCCAGAAGCTTTAAAAGATCGAATTTTAGATTCTGACTGTCAAGTTGTTATAACTGCTGATGAAGGTTTGCGAGGTGGTAGAGGAGTACCATTAAAAAGTAACGTAGATAAAGCGTTAGTTCATTGCCCAAATGTACATACTGTTTTTGTGGTAAAAAATACTGGCAAAGAACAAGCTTGGACTGCTGATAGAGATGTTTGGTATCATGAAGAAATAAGCAAAGTTGAGGTAAGCTGTCCGGCCGAAGAAATGGATGCCGAAGACCCATTATTTATTCTTTATACCTCCGGCTCTACTGGTAAACCTAAAGGTGTATTACATACCACGGCTGGCTATTTACTTTATGCAGCCATTACCCATAAATATATCTTTGACTATCATGATGGCGATATTTATTGGTGTACTGCTGATATAGGTTGGATAACTGGCCATTCTTATATTATCTATGGGCCATTAGCTAATGGTGCAACTACCCTAATGTTTGAAGGTGTGCCAACCTATCCAGATGCCGGTCGTTTTTGGCAAATAGTCGACAAACATCAAGTTAATATATTCTATACAGCACCTACCGCAATTAGAGCTTTAATGGGACAAGGTGATGAATTAGTTAAAAAATCTAGTAGAAAAAGTTTGCGTATTTTAGGTAGTGTAGGAGAGCCAATTAATCCAGAAGCATGGGAGTGGTATTATCATATAGTTGGTGACGGACGTTGCCCAATTATGGATACTTGGTGGCAGACGGAAACTGGCGGTATTTTAATAACTCCATTGGCCGGTGCTAATAGCTTAAAACCAGGTTCTGCCACTCGTCCATTCTTTGGAATTAATCCAGAAATTGTTGATGCTGACGGTAATATACAGGCAGGAGCAGTTAGCGGAAATTTAATTATTACCAAATCTTGGCCAGGTCAAATGCGAACGATTTATGGCGATCATCAACGTTTTATTGAAACTTATTTAACTACTTATAAAGGTAATTATTTTACTGGCGATGGTGCAAGACGGGATGCAGATGGTTATTATTGGATAACTGGACGGGTTGATGATGTAATCAATGTATCTGGCCATCGGATGGGAACAGCTGAGATAGAAAGTGCATTAGTATTGCACAGTGCGGTTGCTGAGGCAGCGGTGGTAGGTTATCCACATGATATTAAAGGTCAAGGTATTTATGCTTATATTACTTTAATGAATGAAGTGGAGGAAAGTGAAGAATTACGCAAAGAATTAGTAAAACAAGTGCGGACAGAAATTGGACCAATCGCTAGTCCAGATGTAATTCAATGGGCACCAGGTTTACCAAAAACACGATCTGGCAAGATCATGCGACGGATATTACGCAAAATTGCTGCTAATGAAATTGATAATTTAGGCGATACTTCTACCTTGGCTGATCCCAGTGTAGTTGATAATTTAATTGATCATCGAGCTGTTAAATAATTTTCAAAACCATAAGGGATTACCCAATCATATTATGTAGGGAATCTTTTATGGTTGTTACCTAATAATTGGCATTGAAGATAGAAGGGTAAGCTGAAATATTAAGATAAATTAACATCCCAGAAATAATAAGGGCAGACACGCAAATCTGTTCCGGCTATATTAATTTTGCTTTAAAACTAATAAGGTAATATCATCCAAAATTTTTTGTTTTCCAATATAATCTTTAACATCAGTAATCACCGCTTCCTGGATTTCCTTTGCATTACCAGACCAACTATTACTTACAATTTTACATAATCGTTCTATATCATATTGTTCGTTATCCATATTTTGAGCTTCTGTTATGCCATCTGTATACAAAACAATACCATCTCCAGCTTGTAATGAAATATCCTGATATGAGATGAATTTAGTTATATCTTTTTTTAGTCCTACCATAAAACCTAAATCAAAGGTATCAATTCGTTCAATTGTACCATCTTTGCGTACTACCAAAATTTCTTCATGCTGACCAGTAACTGTTACAGTTCCAGCATGATAATCTAATAATGACAAGGTTAAATTTTTATCTATTTCCATCCGTTGAGCGTTGTAATAAATAGTCCGATTCACTATATTTAAAAACTGTTCTGGATTATCAATTTTAGCCAATAATAAGGCTCGAACTGTAGTTTGCACCATTAACATTAACACTCCACTTTCTAAGCCATGTCCGGTAACATCACCAATGCCAATTTTAATATGACCATCATGATTTAAGACATCATAATAATCACCACCAACTTCATCAGCTGGTTGCATAAAACCAGATATATCTAAGCTATCAATTTGCTGTAATTCTGTATCTTTAGGCAAAACCATCTGTTGTAATTGTTTAGCAATATCTAATTCAGCACTCATGCGTACATTTTCTTCTTTAAGACGTTCGTTAAGTAGAGTAATTTCTTGATTTGCTATAGCTAATTGAGCTGTTCGTTGTTTTACTTTTTCTTCCAATGTGCGATATAATAAAGCATTTTCCAATGAAATAGCTGCTTGAGAAGATAACATATCAACCATTTTTAAGCGTGCTTCAGTGAATGCTCCTTCCATTAGATTATTTTCTAAGTATAAAACTCCTATAAGCTTGCCTTGATGCAGAATTGGACTGCATAAAATTGACTGTAATTGTTGTTGTTTAATATAGCTATCTTCAGTATAAATACCTTCTTGTTTAGCATTGGCCAATACAACTGGCTCATTAGTCCTAACTACATAATTAATAATTGAAATTGCTATATTATTAGCCAGAGGAAGTGATTGTAAAATGGTAACTTCTTGAGAATTTAGTGATCCTTCTGCTTCGATTACCCAGCAATCGCCTTGTTGCAAAACCAATAACCCTCTTTCAGCACCAGCATTTTCAATCATAATATGCATGATTTTTTCTAATAACGTACTGAGAACAATCTCACTTGTTATAGTTTGGGAAGCTTTAGTTACACTGTTTAAATCAAATATGGTTGAAGTTTGTGTACGATTTGAAACTCGAGTTTTTGATGAATAAATAGTGGTTTCTAATGGGTTAGAATGTTGTTGAACGGTAATTAATAGCGGATATTTAATTTCTAAATCTATTACTTTGGCTGTTGCTCCCCACTGTTGATAACGATAGTAAGCTTCTTTAAGATAAGTTTGGAAAATTTTTTCCATACCACGTTGTAAATAGAATTTGCCAGCTAACTCATAAGCTAAAGCCTCTTCTTGTAGATATTTATTTTCCTTAGCATTAACTATGGCTTGCTCATAAAATTCTTCGGCTGCTAAAATTTTACCTAGGACTCGGTTTTTCTCAGCCTCAATTAGTTGATACCGATGTTGATAATTAGTTGGAGCATGAAATGCCCATAATTGCATTTTTTTCTGATTGGATTCTACTTGATTAAGTATATCTGTAGAATCGGTGGCTAATAATGCTAAAGAATAATAAAAATTATGGATAGGAACTACCATTATACCTACATTGGCTTGTTCATATTCTTTGGCCAATATTGCATTATCTAATGATTTATCAAAATCTCCAAATAGATAATAAAGCATTGTTTTAGATAAATAAATTCCAAAAACAGCCATTCCAAAATTAGTTTCAATTACTTTTGGTAACATTTCATTAAAAGCTTCTTCTATCAAATTATAAGAATTAGAATTTAATTCCTGTAAATTAAATACTGTTTGTTGCCAAATATTCAAGTAAACTAGTTGATATTCTTGTTTTAATTTCTGTAAGACAATTTTAAATTGTTGCTGTTGTTTCGCAACTGTTTCAAGATGTTCACCAACCCAAAAAATATAGCTGCTACAGTGCATAGCTGTCACTCCAGCAAATTCAATATCCCCAGTTTCTAGTCCACTTTGACTACCTTCTATCAATGGGGCAATAGTTTCTCTAGCTGGTTTTTTCCAATGATAAATAGAAACATAATATGCAGCAAACCCTTTAGCTTTCAATTCTTTTGCATTAAATCTATCTAATAAATTAATAGCTAATTGACCAGCCTGATAGCCAGATTCTATATCTTCTAACACTGCACAAAGCAGTAAACCATAAGTAGAATATCCAAAAATAGATAATGCCGAATTACCATATTTAGCTGATAATTTAACTATGGTAAATACAATTTGTGGAAAAATCTTGGGAGCGACTGTATAAGCTGGTGAAATAGAAAAGTTTAAAATTTGCATTGTAGCCAATTTATCAGGAGCTGTCATTTCTGGCAGTGTATAGCAGTCCTTAATACTCAACTGTTTAGGAGGTTTTATTTCTAAGGTGACATCTAACATTTTCAACACTTTTAATGCTGTATCTAATGCTGTTCGTATCTGGTTTTTTGCCATGTAAAGCTGGATTTGAATTTCATAAGCTTTAAGCTTATCCAACATTGTATTGGCTTGTTGTAATATAATATTAATTAACTTTTCTGTTTGTGCAAAATTAGTATTTAAGTATTCTGCTTGGGTTGCTTCCACATAAAGTTTGAGGGTTAGTTCATATTTGGTCTGCCAACTATTTTCTGCCAATAAATTTATTCCAACTTGTAAATAATTGGTCGCTGCTTCATATGCTGTTGCAGCCAAAGCTTTTTTACCAGCTTGTAAATTTATGTTAGCTATTTCATTCCTTTCTGGTTGAGAATTGATTAGTTGAATTCCAAGATTTAAATGGTCTGCTATTTCAAAAATTTGATCGGTATTATTTAATAATAAACGACCTATTTGTAAATGTAATTGGGATTTTTGTAAATCACCAATTAAAGAATAAGCTGCTTGTTGAATACGATCATGTTGAAATTTAAAATATTCCGTAGATTGCCTATAGTCATCATCTAATGATAGCACTAAATTTTCTTCTATAGCTTTCCAAAGGGAAGTTAAGGTGTCTGAATGTGAATGTTGATAGATAGTGGATAGAGTTTCTAAACTAAATTGATTGCCAATACAAGCTGCTAACTTTAAAATTCCAATTGTATCAATAGGTAATTTTTCAATTTTATTAACCATCAACTCTACAACATTATTGGTCATATCTTTAGCAGCAATTTTATCTATATCCCATTGCCATTTCTGTTCTTTAACATCAAAATTTAATAATCCTTCATCATATAATGATTTTAAAAATTCATGGATAAAAAAAGCATTACCTTGAGTTTTAGCATAAACTAAATCGGTTAATTGTCCTGTATCAGTTGACTTAACTGCCTCTGTAATTAAATGATTGACATCAGTAAATGATAAATTTTGTACTTTAATTGTTGTATTAGCTGGCAAATCCATTAATAGATGAGTAGAATCAATCTCATTATCCCGATAAGCTCCGATAATCAAAAAATATTTATCATTGGTATCCGTCATTAATCTCTTTAACAGATTTAAAGAAGCAGAATCAGCCCATTGCAAATCATCTATAAATAAAACTAATGGATGGTTTTGTTGCCCAATGGTATGGAAAAAATTTTCAAAAACTAAATTAAACCGATTTTGAGCTTCAGTAATACCGACTTGAGTAGCAGCTGGTTGTTTACCGATAACTAGCTCTAAATTAGGAATAACTTCAATCAATACTTGACCGTTGCTACCTACTGCATTGAGGATTTTTTCTTGCCAATATTTTAATTTTTCAGTTGACTCAGTAAGCAGATAGTTACAAAATTCATTGAAAGCTTGGGTTAAAGCAGAATATGGAATATTGCGTTGATATTGATCAAACTTACCGGTTGCAAAGTAACCACGTTTTTCAGTCATGGGTTTATGAACTTCATTAACAATAGCTGTTTTGCCCACTCCAGAATAGCCGGCAATTAGTATCATTTCTGCTGTTCCTAAACTAACCCTTGCAAATGCTTGTAATAATATATTAATTTCGTTTTCTCGGCCATATAATTTTTGTGGAATTCTAAAATGGCCAGAAAAGTCATGTTGGGCTAATTTAAACCTTTCACAGTTTTTAAGACCTTGAAGGTTTAAAATCTTTTCTAAATCTACTTTTAGTCCAAAAGCTGATTGATATCTATCTTCGGCATTTTTAGCTAATAATTTCATTACGATATCAGAAATAATCTGCGGTATTTCTGGATTTATTTCTTTAAGTGGAGTTGGACTTTTAGCAATATGACAATGGACTAATTCCATAGTATCCTTGGATGTAAAAGGCAACTGTCCGGTCAGCATCTCATAAAAAGTGATACCTAGTGAATATAAATCAGTTCGATAATCGATACTACGATTAATCCGACCAGTCTGTTCTGGAGATAAATAAGCTAACGTACCTTCTAATTGTTCAGGATTTTTGAGAATTGGATTTTCCCGTGGTAATCGACTGGCAATACCAAAATCAATAATTTTTACTTGTTTGGTGACTGGTTCCCAAATGATATTGCTGGGATTAATATCTTTATGAATTATATTAGCAGCATGAATATCGCCCAAACTTTCAGCAGTTTGAATAGCAAAATGTAAAAATTCTTCAAAGGTAAATGAATACTTTATCATTAACTCTTTTAAAGAATTCCCACCAAAATCTTCTAAAATTATGACAAGAGTATTTTGATATTTTTCAATACTATATACCTTAATTATTCCTTCTGAATTAAAAGTATGGGTTATTTCATATTCTTGTTGATAACGATTTAATTCTGTTGAAGTGGGATAATCTTGCTTAAGCATTTTAAGGATAACTGGTTTATTATCTTCATTTTTAATTCCACGATAAATGATTGAATTTACGCTTTCATAAATTTGTTCAGTAATCTGGTAATTTGCCAAGTTAAGCATGGTTAATTCTCTATAAAGATCAAAATAGAATTAGATAGCAATTTTCTAGACAATTGTAGATACACTAAATGAAGTAGCTTTATGTAGGTAATCATTTATCCTAGCAAATCAGTTATTAAAACACCCATAAGATTAATATGGAGCATTTTCTCAATTAAATATTTCTTGTCTGCTCTACTGCATTGCCAATATAACTATCAGGAGTCATTTT
>DRQV01000246.1 GCA_011371325.1 Thioploca sp. | reverse complement strand
TGGCTTAGCTTTTATTGTATTACTGGCAAATTTCATTATCCCTTTGCAACAAGAAAGAATGCTTTTGAGTACTATTAAGCGTAAATTACGGAGAAAACGTCGTGATAAGGTTCAATAAAAACCATAAAAAGCGTAACCGCCCATATGAAAAAATTCGTTCATGAGTTATTCTTCATTAAATCAATAAATTGGTCGAATAGGTCTACTACATCATGGGGACCAGGACTAGCTTCTGGATGGCCTTGAAAGCTAAAAGCTGGTTTATCATTGTGTTTAATACCTTGTAGAGAACCATCAAATAGAGAGCGATGAGTAGCTTGTAAATTATCTGGCAAACTAGTTTCATCAAGAGCAAACCCATGATTTTGACTAGTAATCATCACTTTACCAGAGGATATTTCCTGTACTGGATGGTTCGCACCATGGTGGCCAAACTTCATTTTAACCGTTTTTGCTCCACTAGCCAAACCCAATAATTGATGCCCCAAACAAATGCCAAAAATTGGAGTTTTACTATCAAGTATTTCTTTAATTGCTGCAATTGCATAGTCACAAGGTTCTGGGTCACCTGGCCCATTGGATAAAAAAACTCCATCAGGTTTATATTTTAATACTTCACTGGCTGGAGTTTGAGCAGGAACTACTGTTATCTCACAGCCTCGATCTTTCAATAAACGTAGAATATTACGTTTAATTCCAAAGTCATAGGCTATTACTCGCCATTGGGTTGAAGATATACTATTAGTAGTGCCATCAATAGACCATAAGCCTTCTTTCCATTTATATGGTTGTTGCATAGATACCTCTTTGGCTAAATCTACGCCTTGTAATCCAGCAAAGTTTTTTGCAGTTTGGATAGCTACTTCTGGATAAATATTTTCACCAGCTACTAAACAACCACTTTGAGTCCCTTTTTCTCGCAAAATTCTGGTTAAACGTCGAGTATCGATTCCAGCTATACCAACTACTTTGTGTTGTTTTAAATAATCTGTCAAAGAGAGTTCGGTACGCCAGTTGCTCTCTAGTAACGGTAAATCTCGGATAATTAAACCAGTAATAAATATTTGTGAGCTTTCTTCATCTTCAACGTTTATACCTACATTACCAATGTGAGGATAAGTCAAAGTTACAATTTGGCGACAATATGATGGGTCGGTCAAAATTTCTTGATAACCAGTCATTGAAGTGTTAAAAACTACCTCTCCACAACACTGTCCATCAATACCAATTGACTCACCATGAAACAAACTTCCGTCTGCTAAAGCCAATAAAGCTGTTTGTCTCAAAATGATTTCCTCGTTTATACTTTGGAATTAAAAATTCATCCATAATATGATGTTAAAATTCAATTTTTCAAGTATTAGTTCTAAATAATGTTTCAATTCAAATCGCGTAAAAAATCTTGGAATATATCCATAAAAATTTCCTGATGAGATAAAAATGGGATATGAGATGCTGGTTTAATTACTATTTTACGTAACGTTTTCCATTGAAAGTCATTTCCTACTTCAAATGGAACTATTTTATCACGTTTACCTAAACATAATAAGCTAGGACATTCAATCTGCTGTAATTGGGGACGTAAATCTGTAGTTTGTAATATTTGCAATCCAGATTCTAATGCTTTGGTTAATGGCGGATTTTTTAAGAAATAGTTTAAATTTCGCAGTTGTTGCAAAGAATTATCTCTCACTTGTAAGGTTAAAAAACGTCTTAAAGTTCCTTTAGTATCTATTTTTAGTTGACTAGCAAACTGTTGTAATACTTCTGCTGTCATAGCATGTGGCCAATTTTTAGTTGTTACAAAACAAGGTGATGTTGCAATTAATACTAGACCTCTTATCCGTTGTTGAATTGCTATGTTCATAGCCAACAATCCACCTAACGACCAACCAACCCAAACCGCATTATTTGGTAATTCATTCATCAGCTGTTTGGTAAGAATTGGTAGAGAATATTCACTTATTGGACTTTTTCCATGCCCTGGTAAATCCACTTGATAAACTAGCCAATTTTTAGCTAATTCTCCAGCAATACCATTCCAAATATCGCCATTAAATCCCCATCCATGTAATAATATTAGAGGTTTACCTTGACCTTGTTGTTTGATAAACATATTTTTGGGTTGTATTTATATAAAACTTCAATACTATTGAGGGCAATCACGATTACCTCTACATAAATTAATGGTATCTATAACGGAATATGATAACATATTAGTTTGAATAGTTACTAGTAACCGTATTTTAAGCTATTCAGTCTTACAAAACTTTATTCAAATTTGTCAATCCACTATGGCTAAATTATATCAATATATCTTGTTAATGCGGTTGAACCGACCTATTGGAATTTACTTGTTACTATGGCCTACTTTATGGGGATTATGGATTGCTGGCAATGGTTATCCTAACATGATGGTTACAATTATATTTATTTTAGGAGTTATCTTAATGCGTTCTGCTGGTTGCATTATTAATGACTATGTCGACCGTCATATTGACCCTCATATAAGTCGTACTAATGACCGTCCATTAGTAGCTAAACGAGTTACCGAATCCGAAGCTTTAATCCTATTTATGATATTATGTTCAATTGCATTTGGTCTAGTTTTATTATTGAATATTTTGACAATTATGTTATCTATGATAGCAGTATTTTTAGCTATAACCTACCCATTTATGAAACGCTACACTCATTTGCCACAGGCTTATTTAGGGATGGCTTTTGGTTGGTCAATTCTGATGGCATTTGCGGCTCAAACAGGCGAAGTTCCAATTTTGGCTTGGTGGTTATTTGTGGCTAATCTGTTGTGGACGATAGCTTATGATACTTTATATGCAATGGTAGATCGTGAAGATGATTTAGTTATAGGGGTTAAGTCAACAGCTATTTTGTTTGGGAAGGCTGATAAAATAATAGTTGCTAGTTTGGATATTGGAGTATTGTTCATCTTGTTTTGGATTGGTCAACAGCTTCAGTTTGGTAATTTATATAATCTAGGATTGTTAACAGGCTTGGGTTTGGTTATTTATCAGCAATGGTTAATTAAGGATCGTAATCCAGCATTATGTCTACAAGCTTTTTTAAACAATCATTGGTTTGGAGCTGTAATTTTTGCTGGAATAGCAGGTAATTATTATCTTTAAGGAACTCGCTAATAATTACTAGTAGAGAATAGCTTATTGACTTTTAAAAATTAATTTTAAGAAGTAATCGGATTTAAAGTTGCTTAAATTTTATATTTATTCTAAAATCTTTACATGAAATATTCTATTTTTATCATAAGTTTATTTTTTTATAATATCTCTCAAGCAGATATCATATTAGACGGTACATTAGGAGCAAAAATTTCTTTGGAAGGACCAAATTATGCTATTAATGCTGATTTAGGTCAACAGTATGGTAATAATTTATTTCATAGTTTTGCAGAATTTAACGTAAATACCAATGAAATTGCTACTTTTTCAGGCCCAGATAACATTAATAATATTATTAGTCGAGTAACTGGAGGAAATATTACCAATATAGATGGAATTATCAGCAGCACTATACCAAATGCCGATATGTATTTAATTAATCCTGCTGGCATAGTATTTGGCAAAAATGCAAGTTTAGATATATCAGGTTCTTTTCACGTCAGCACTGCAAATATATTACGATTACAAGACGGTGGGGAATTTAATGTTACCAATCCAGATTCTAGTATTTTAACCATAGCTCCGATATCTAGTTTTGGTTTCTTATCTGGCTCATCGGCAATAACTATTCAAGGTAGCAAACTTATTGTACCTAAAACTAAGACTTTATCTATAATAGGCCAAGATATAAAAATTAATAATTCTATCTTAAAAGCTAGTTCAGGCCGGATTAATATTGCCAGTATTACTCAAGGTGAAGTAGCTGATAATGATTTATCTTTATCTGGGACTACTAGTGACTTAAATATCACAAATACTAGTATAAGTGTAAGTAATGGTGGAGATATTTTCATTCGAGCTGGAAATTTCGTTTTAAATAACACGGCAATTCAAACTAATGTAAAAAATGTTGATGCTGGAAAAATTGATGTACAAGTAGATAATTTAATAGCAACTAAAGGAAGCCGTTTTATCAGCAATACTTTAGGAGCTGGCCAAGGTGGTGCAATAACTATTAAAGCTAAAGAAGCAACAGAATTTTCTGGGGAAAAAATTTCTAAAAATAGTACAGGTAGAACTGTTATCAATCGAAGCGGAATTAATGTATCAGCTTCTGGAACTGGAAAAGCTGGAACAATTACTTTAAACAGTAAATCTCTAATTCTTAAAGATGGTGCTTTTATAGGTGCAACTACCTTTAAACAAGGACAAGGAGGAAATATTAATATTAATACCACTGAGTCAATCAATCTTACAGGAAATGGTATTAGAAAAAATGGCAGTATGATCGTTGCAAATACTATAGGCAAAATGATAGGTGCTGGTAAGGGAGGCGAAATAAATATAAATGCTAAACAAATAGAAATGAAAGATGGAGCTGTGATCGGTAGCAATTCTTTAGGGGCTGGTCGAAGTGGGGTAATAAAATTTAATGTTATAAATGATATAGTTTTAATTGGCGAAGATAAACGAGGTATTACTAGCCGTATTTCTACATCAACAACAAACTCAGGGAATGGCGGAACTTTAACTTTGCAAGCAAACGAATTACATATTAAAGATGGAGCAATTATATTAGCAATAGCTACTGGCGAGAATAGTACTGGTCAAGGAGGCAATTTAAATTTAAATATGAATAATTTAATTAAACTTGAAGGGATAAGTAAAGCTGGACAAGGTAGTTCTATAACGGCGGCCACTCAAAGTAGAAATAGCAATGCTGGTAATGGCGGTAAAATAAACCTAACAGCTAAAAACTTGCAACTTACTGATGGATCACAAATAATTGCTACTAGTTTTGGGCCTGGCAAAGGTGGAGATATACAGCTTAATGTGTCTGAAAAAGTTGAACTTGCTGGTGAAAATCCAATAGATAATAAATTCAAAACAGCCATTTTAGCTTCATCACAAAATACAAAAACTAATGCTGGTGATGCTGGTAATATAGAAATGCAAACGGGTACTTTACAACTTAATGATAAAGCTGAAATTAATGCTGAAACGTGGGGTACTGGGCTAGGCGGAGATATTAAAATTCAGGCCAATGCTATCGAGCTAAATAATAATGGAACTATCACGGCTCTTAGTAAAGGAACTGGTTATGCAGGGCAAATAGAATTAATTTTAGCAGAACGCTTATTAGTAAAAAATAGCACTATTGAGACTAGAGCAGAAAGTGCTGATGGAGGTAATTTAACTATTAAAAATTCTGGTTTTGCATATCTGGTTGATAGTGAAATTACAACTAGTGTAAGCGAAGAATTTGGTGGTGGTGGCAACATAACTATCGATCTTGAATTTGTTATATTGGATAGATCGACAATTTTTGCTAAAGCTAAAAAAGGCCAAGGAGGTAATATCAATATTGTTGCTACAGGCATCTACGATTTTATCGACGAACCAATAGAAGAAGTTATTAATGCTTCCTCAGAATTTGGAATTGATGGTATAGTAACTGTTAAAACCCCAGATAATAATTCCGAGGAAGGCTTGTTTTCATTACCAACTACTTTATTTGATGCGAGTAAATTTATGAATACTCCTTGTGCTCAAAAAATTGCTACAAATATCAGTAGTTTTATCTTTACTCCAAGTGAGGGAACTTCTAATGCCATAGGTGATATATTACCAAGTGGAATAAAATTAACAAAATTGCAAGCACCATCTTTAACCACTAGCAATAATCAAAACTTACCTAAACTAGTATTATCAAATAACTGTACATTAAATAAATATTAGACTTATGCTATTATAGTCAACTATAATTTATGAATTTAACAATCGAGAAAGGATTAATTAGATGAAATATATAAAATTTATGTTTTTGGTAGTTATCGTGTTAAGTTTGGCCGCTAATGCAGCTATAAGTAAACAGGATATGGCAAATACTATCAATAAAGCTGGCAAGCAACGAATGTTAACTCAGAAAATGACTAAAGAAGTATTGTTCATTGCTTTAAATGTTGATGTAGAAATGAATCGTGATGAATTGGAAAGTACAATAGAGCTATTTGATAAGACTTTGCAAGGTTTAATTAATGGTGATTCTTATTTGGGTTTAGTCGCTACTAAAAATGCTGATATTTTGGCTAAATTAAAACAAGTTGAAAGCCTATGGAAACATTTTCAAGAAAATTTAAATGCGGTACAAGAAGGCAATCTATCCCCTAATATTTTAGCAATAATTAGCGAACAAAATATACCTCTGCTACATAAGATGGATGAAGCAGTAAAAACTTATGAAAAAGAAGGTGGCTCTATTTTTGAACCCAATCTGGCTAAGATTATTAATAAAGCTGGTAAACAAAGAATGTTAATCCAGAAGATGACTAAAGAGTTACTATTAATAGCAAAAAAGATTGATTTAGCCGCTAATAAAACTAATTTGGCAAATAGCGTGTTTGAATTTGAAACAGCTTT
>DRQV01000245.1 GCA_011371325.1 Thioploca sp. | reverse complement strand
ATTACTACTACTTGAACCATAATCTTTTACTTTTGTAATCGTATTTTGTCCAATTAATCTTAAATTATTATTTTTTATTTGGCCTTTACCAATAAATTTGATAGTTTCTAATTGTAATTTCTGTCCTAAAATACTTCCAATTTCCAAACTACCATTTGCAATCCCATCTTTTATATCTAGTTGCAAATCTATATCTTTAATTTTTATTTGATTAGAATTTAATTGTGGACTATTTAATATTATTTTTATATTAGTAAATTGGCGATCAGCATGAATAGCACCTTGTAAACCTTGCCATTTGTAATCTTGTATTTCTAATTCAGGACTATTTACAATACTTATATTATCGCCATTTATTTTTATTTTAGTTAATATCTCCAGTAGCTTTTGGTTATTTGTCGTTATAATAGTATGAATTTCTGCTTTAATAATTGGTAAAAACCCATGTTTTATATCATATTTTAAGGTAAAAACATGTTTATCTACTTTTATCAAAGAATTACTATTAGAATTAAACCAACCACGTTGATAATCGCTTTTTAATAGTTGTACGTTATCAGATTGATAGAATTTTTGCGTAATTTTAGTAAATTGCTGTTCTATTACTATCCCAGAAAAATATGGTATTGTTAATAGTATTAGTATAAATAAAAGACGCATAGTAACTTATTATAAATAATATTATTCTTATTCAAGTTGTTTGACTCTCAAAAATAGCTTAGTATTTATAAATTATACGAAAACAAACCATCTCAGGAATAGAAATATTCCCGAAATTTAAACCTTTATTTAACTTGGTTAATTTGTTCAACAATCTGCTCTGCTGTATATGGTTTCTGCACTAATCCTTTACCACCCGTCATCTCAGCCCAAACTCGATCAGCTTTTTGGCCTTTACTAGTAACAAAAATGATAGGAATATTTTTAGTATCAGCATTATGAGTTAACTCTCTACAAGCCTGGTAACCATCCATATGCTGCATAACTACATCCATGAAAATTAAATCTGGTTTCTCGATTGCTGCTTTTTCAATAGCTTCAGCTCCAGAAGATGCGGTAATAACTTCATAACCTGCATTAGAAATGATATTTTGAATATTTATCAAATCAACTTTTGAATCATCGACAGCAAGAATTTTGTTTATTGCCATTTAAATCTCTCTAATTTATTATTTTAATAGAATTTACAATATTTAAATATATTTTGTAGAAATTAATAACATTAGTAATTTACATTACGAAAATCATATTATTCATGCTCTAAATAGTATGATTTTTTAAATCGATAAAAATTTAAAACCGTTCATGTTAAACTATAAAGTATATGCAAACAAGAAGCCTATAATGCAAAAATTAATTACCATTCTATTAAACAGAAGATAATCGGACACAATGATTCAAGAATATTTATTATGGTATTTAGAATGTAATTTATATCTAATTCAAATAGTTCCACTTGGAGATAGAACAGACAATGGTAATTTACAAATTGGTAAATATTGTGGCAGGTTGGCTAGATGTTGCGATAAAAAAGGCTTAATTATATGCGTTTTTTAATTTTAAGTCAATATTTTCCTCCTGAAACTGGAGCTCCACCAATTAGGTTAGCTTCCATGATTCGAGAGTTATTAAAACTTGGACATACTGTTGAAGTGGTAACAGCAATGCCAAATTATCCAACCGGAAAAATCTTTCCAAACTATCAAAAACATTTTTATAAATTAGATGATTGGGAAGGAGTATCAGTACATAGAGTTTGGATGTATGCAGCTAAAGGGGCTGGAATTAAACGCTTATTAAATTATTTTTCGTTTACCCTGACTGCTAGTTTTGGATTAAAAAAGGCTCAAAAACCAGATTATCTATTTGTAGAATCTCCACCATTATTTTTAGGAATTACTGGTTATCTTGTTGCTAAATTATGGAAAGTTCCCCTTATTTTTAATGTTGCTGATTTATGGCCTGATACAATCAGTGCATTAGGCTTAATGTCTGAAGGATTAATGTTAAAATTGGCTAGACGATTAGAAATATGGTTATATAATAAAGCTAATTATATCACTGTTGTAACATCTAGCGTCCAACAAATTCTACTTGATAAAAAACAAGTTCCAGCTAATAAAATTTTATTGTTGCCAAATGGGGTAGATACCAAATTATTCGGTAAATCCAAGTTCAAATTGGCAATAGATTTACCCAAAGATAAGATAATAATTTTATACGCTGGCACTCATGGTTACGCTCATGGAATGGAAGTTGTGTTGCAAGCTGCTAAATTATTAATTGATACTAATGTATTATTTTTATGTATTGGCGGTGGCTCGGATAAACAACGTATTATACAACTAAGTAAAGACATGAAGCTTAACAATGTTATATTTTGGGATTCCCAACCACCGGAATTTATCGCTAATTTGTATAATTTAGCTTTTGCAGGTATTGCAACATTTCGTGATTCACCATTATTAGAATGTACTCGTCCAGCCAAAACTTTACCAATTTTAGCATCTGGCAAACCAATATTATTTAATGGTGCTGGTGAAGGAGCTAAATTAGTATCAGCTTCCCAAGCTGGCATTGTAACTGCTCCTGGTGATTATAATGCCCTAGCCAAGTCCATACGCAAATTAATCAGTCATCCCAAATATGCTATTCAATTGGGTTTGAATGGTAGAAAATATGCTGAACAAAATTTAGATTGGTCTATTATTATTGCTGATTGGTTAAAACAATTAAACATGGAAGAATCTAAAAAATCGTCTACTTATTGATTATGCGGAAAACTACCTCCCCAAGATAAACTTGAGGAGAATTTGCTACCAAAAACAACCAAAAGCAATACAATATCCCCACAATATGAAATGGCTAATAACTATAGTCCAAAAAATAATTTGGTAGGAAAACTTACGATTTTTATGATGAATATGTCTCTGAGCTAATAATGCACCTGGCCAACCACCTAATAATTCAAGTAAATGTAAAGTATTTTCCATTATTCGCCACTGTTTCTTGATTGCACTAATTTTATCAGTTACATATAACAAATAGGTAGCCGGACTCATAACTAGATAAATAATTAATGGAACTGGGTTATTTTCTTTCCAAATAATATAAGTCGCAAATAAGAATGGCAAAGCTACTAACAATTTGATAAATAACTTATCTTTATTAATGGCTACTCCATCTTCAATCAAAGTAGCATTACATGCACGTTTTCTTCCTCTTCTATCACTTTCTATCTGATATTTAATTTTATCTCCAGCTATTGGGCGACGACCTGCTTTCTGTATGGCTGTTATATGGATAAAAATTTCTTCATGATCTTGCAAGTCTGATCTTATAAAACCAAACCCTTTCTCATCTTTCCAAGTAATTAATTTTCCCGTTCTTATTAAGGGCATTTTTGTTCCTAATATTGTTAGACATGTCCATTAGGTTATCCTCTGTTAACATTCTAAAATTAAGGATGTAACTAAAGTCCTGATTGGAAAGCTAATCGTTAATATTAAATCCGTGGTTAACTACATATGAGCTAAATACCGATTATAAATATATTGAACGATATAGTGTAATTATTATTAATTTTCAAGTAACAGTTTTTACGTCCTAAAAAATCATAAATACACCAGTTATTTATTGTAATATTAATTTTACTATTACTTGATCTGATGCTTTATTTTCAATATTGATGGTATTTATTCTAATTTGATATTGGTTATACAAACCATCTAGCCATAATATTAATTCGGTAAAACTTATGGATGGAAAATTTACTAGTACAAATTGTTCCCCTTTGGGTTCGATCCGTTTATCAATTTTATTAAGTTTAATATTGTTACGAATACTGTTCTCAACCAAAGTTAATATTTTTTTATGATTAACAACATTATTACGTAATTGTTGAACTTCATTTGCTGCAATCTGTATCCAATGTAAATTACTTTTCTGAACTGCTACAATATTTTTTAATTGTTTATGACTAGTTATAAAAGGCTCCCATAATAGAAAATATATAAAAGCAATTATGACTATTATAACTCCAACTATTATAGTCCTACGTTCACTTTTCAATGCCATATCTTGTAAAATTCTTTGTTTAAGATTCAATAAATTATAATTATACCAAAGCATCTAATATTGGTAGTATAATATCTAATGCCTCTTTAATTGGTAAATTACCTTCAACTTGGTTTATAATAGTTTCTGGATTTAGGCTTTCCAGATGATCCATTACCATAATAGCCAGTTTGATTAGCTTCAAAAAATTAATTACTCTAACAATATTTGGATAGTCAAATTTGGCAAGATGACGAGCTTCATCAATGAACAGTTGTAAACCT
>DRQV01000244.1 GCA_011371325.1 Thioploca sp. | reverse complement strand
AGAATAACCATTTAACCGAGTAGCTTTAATTCCAGCCTGCTTAATCGTTGCATAATCGAGTTTAATAGGAGTAATTTCATCAAGATGGTTTCTTATATAACTATCAACGGTACTTTTGGGAGTTTTGATAAACTCAAAAATATCTCTTTTAGTAGCAATCTTTCCATTAACTGAAGCCACAAAATTAGATTCTTTAATTAATTGATAGTAGTAAAACAGCTTGATTGCCAATGTGAACTTTAGTAGGCGTTTGGTAGGTATGTACTTGTGAATCATTTAGTAATAAAGTTATATACTCCATCCCAATCCTTTTTTGGTGGATTTTTAATGAAATATCTTATTCTGGCTATATATATTTTATATAATTCACAACTAGGATTCTTTTTACTTAGTTCAATAAAAAATTCTATCGCTATATCCCAACTTTGTTGTCGATAATATCTAAGAGCTAGTTTATAATAATTAATCTCTAATGCAAAATTTTCATCTATTTGATTTGATAAAGTAATTGGTTCAAAAATAGACACTGGCTGTTCTTTGCCTTTTACTCTTACCTTGTCTAGTTCTCGATAAAAATATTCAGGTGCTGCTTTACAAGTTGTTTCACTAACAATTAATTTTACTCCATACTGTTTAGTCAAGCCTTCTAATCGAGAGCCTAAATTAACTGCATCCCCCAATACTGTATATGCTATACGAAATTGTGAGCCCATATTACCTACATTCATAATACCAGTATTTAATCCAATCCCAATATCGATCTCTGGCCAGCCTTTAAGTCTAAACTGTATTCGCAAATCTTGCAGACGTTTTAGCATTTGCATTGCAGCATCTATTGCATAACGAGCATGTTTTGGTTCATGTAATGGAGCTCCCCAAAATGCCATGATCGCATCACCCATATATTTATCAATAGTTCCTCTATATTCATGGATGGAGTGGGTCATAGGAGTTAAATATTCATTCATTAATAGTGATAATTCTTTGGGTTCTAAATTTTCAGAAAGATTGGTAAAACCTCGAACATCGGAAAATAGTACTGTCATTTCTCTACTTTCACCTTCCATAGTAAAATTATTACCAAGATTTTTACTCATTTCATCGACTAATTCTATAGGTACATATTGGCCAAATAAGGTAGTTAAATAACGTTTATTGGTTGATTCTATAAAATATCCATATGACATATTAAATATAAATTGAGTTAAAATAAATAACATGAAAGTTGCTAATGGAAATACTAAATTCTGAACAGTCCAAAAAAATAAATTTATTATAATAATAAGCCCAGCTAAACTTAAAGTTATGCAGGTTGCCATCAAAGGAGAGCATAATGGTAATAAACTGACCATTATCACACTTATCATTATTAATAATAATATTTCTGTAATATTTTCATAGGTAAAGTTAGATTTAAAGTTATTATCCAATATGCCAGCAATTAGATTAGCGTGAATTTCTATTTCTGGATATAAATTACCCACTGGAGTAGCCATCAAATCAGATAAACCTTGAGCAGTAGCACCAAGTAATACTATTTTATCCTTCAAAATATTAGGGTTTTGAATTCGATTATGTATAACATCAGTAGCTGAAATATAGGTAAAATTATTTTGCTTGCCATTATATGGAATTAAAGCTTGTAAATATTTATCAGTGGGAATTGTAGATTTAGCAATTTTTAAAGATGTAGACGATTTAAAGCTTAGATTTTTTACTTGTAAAACAATCCTGGCTACTGCTAAAGATAATGCTTCGTACAATTGATCTTTATAACCATATAACATGGGAACTCGTCGTACTATACCATCCATATCTGGTTCCATAGCAAAATGACCACCGCTCATAGCATTAATTTGAAAACGAGCTAAATTAGCGACATAACCATTAGCTATTTTATAATTTAATTGCTTTAATTCCTTAGTATTAAAAACTGGGGCTGGTAATTTGCCAATCTTACTATCATATTCATTAGTAAAGGTATAACCTAGTACAACCCGACGATTAGCAAGGCTATTTGCAAATAACTTATCATAATCTAATTTTTTTTCTAGTTCTGCAAGAGTTTGTAAAAATACTGGAGCTTCTTTTAATGGTCCTTGAGCTAAATTGCGTAATTTAGTTAAACCAGAACTATCATCTGGTTCAACGAATACAACATCCATACCTAATACATCAATTTGGTAAGTATCGAACAACTGTTCTATTAGACTTGCTATCACAGAACGATTCCAAGGCCAACGTCCTATTTCACTCAAACTACGTTCATCAATATCCACTATTACTATACGGTCATCTTTGTTATCAGGTATAGTCAATTCTAGTCTAACGTCATATGCGATATGTTCTAAAGCATCAATAAATTCCCATTCAATAGTTTTAGTCGCATGTAAAATAAAAAACAATAATATAGATAAGCTAAACAACGACCGTGATAAATGTCGTATAGCAGTCGACATAACGAATTACCTTTAATCATTAGAACTTATTCCTCCGATTAAAATAATCGTTATTTGAGAAATAAGTTTAGTTAAATAATTTAGATAATGCTATTCCAGGATCATCTGCTGTCATGAAAGCTTCACCGATTAAGAATGTATTTACACCAACATCGCTTAATAAAGCAATATCTTCATGAGTATAGATACCACTTTCGCTAACTACAATATGTTTTTTGGGAATTTGATCTAATAAATCTAAAGTAGTTTTTATATTAGTATCAAAAGTTTTTAAATCTCGATTATTAATACCTATCAAACGGATATTAATTGATAAAGCTCGTTCTAATTCTATTTGGTTATGCACTTCTACAAGTACATCCATTCCCAAGTGAATTGCTAAATCAGCTAAGTCCTGTAACTGTGCATCGTCTAGTATAGCTACTATAAGCAAAATACAGTCCGCTCCAGTCACTCTTGCCTCATATACTTGGTAAGCATCTATGATAAAATCTTTACGCAAAATAGGAAGCGGACATATTTCATGCACTTGGGATAAATATTCATTAGAACCTTGAAAAAATTTCTCATCAGTGAGAATTGATATACAGGCAGCACCATTTTGTTCATAGCTTTTTGCGATTGCAATTGGATCAAAATCAGTTCGTAATATTCCCTTACTTGGTGATGCTTTTTTAATTTCAGCTATAATAGCAGGTTGTTGAAATTGTAAACGTGCATTAATCGCTTCAATAAATCCTCGGGTAGTTGGACAACTATAAATTAAATTACTAAGAGTTCGCAATGGCATGCGTTTGGCACTACTTTTAATTTCTATTTTTTTGTGCTGAACTATTTGTTGTAAAATATTAGGGATTTGATTCATAAGAATTGGATATTTATATGTATTAGAATATTATATCTTAATAGTAAAATTAAGTCATTTAATTATTAATCTAATTGTTGTCGATAATAAGGGGTTAAAAGATGATTTGTATGATGCTGGCTTAAAACTTTCACCTTTTGCACTTAAAAAATAGTTGAATGCGATTCGATTAATTTTCCGTGGATGTACAAGGCGACATGCTGGCCAACAGCCGTTTATCCATCACCAGCTTGGTTGTAATAGGAACCAATGGATTTCCATAAATTGGAAAACGGAAGTTAGTAATATACGTAATTATTATATTTCAGGGAGTTATAGTTTGAATAATAACATTTCTTGTCAAGTAAAAATATTGTTAAAGTTAGCTGAAAATAATAAAAGCAGGGAAATTTATACAATTTTAAATAATCTTAATTGTAGTACTACTTTTAAGGGCAATGTTTTTGAAAATTTTTTAGCAGAATTGTACCAAAAAATTGGTTGGGATACTAAAGTTGTTGGGGGTAAAAATGATAAGGGAGCTGATATTTTATTGTTTAATTCTAAGCAAAAAGTACATGCTATCATCCAAGTAAAAAATACTAAAAGACCAGTTTCAAAAAAGGAAATAGTAAATGAATGTGATAATTTTATTGGGATTTATAACCCGGGGACAGCTAAAAAATATACTTGTGATACTTTGATGATTTTTTCACTGAATGGTTATACTAAAGGAGCTTGGAATTATAATTACCCGGCTACTCATAAAATTTTTCGGTATGAATGGTCTTATATTGAAAGTTTAATTCAATTTTACGCAAATAGTTTT
>DRQV01000243.1 GCA_011371325.1 Thioploca sp. | reverse complement strand
TAAGATAATTCATTAACCTAATAAATTATATAAAGTCAATATAATACATACTGCTTGGTATTCTAAATTAGATTTTATACATTCATCTCTTCTTAAACTAAAATTGAAATGAAAGGTGATAAATTTTCACTAAATTATTAAATACCGGAAGGTACATAATTAATACTTAAACAGAAATAAATAAAAAACTGTGTAATTACTAATAATTTTTGATGATTATCATGTATAAATAATGTATAGTATTAATTGATATATTTTATAATCAAATTTTTGAGGGAAAAGATTTGACTAGAAAAAATTTCGTTATCATGTATGACCAGTACAATAACGTAAATAAATTCATTAAAAACTCTACAATTTATGCTTGTATATTTGGGATTGTTGGTTGTTCTACAACTGTAGTAAATCAAATGAATGGGATCAATATGATGCCAATCAAAAAACAATATTCAGTTATGTTACAGAAATTTCCACCAGCAAAAAAATATGCTTCTCTTCAAAAACGATTCAAACCTATTGTTAGAGATAAAAAATATAGCCAAATTGGTAAACTAACAAATTACAATGAACGTTCAATTAGATACCAAGTACCATTCAGATATCAACCAACTTTTAACGTGTATGAATTTCAACGTTATTATCAGCGGAAAGGTATCATTAGTTTGTCTTCTAATACTAATTATGGTAAATATGGTATGACTCGTCGTTCCAAATATGGTACACCTAGAAAACATAATGGGATTGATATAGTAGGCAATATTGGAGATAATGTGTATGCAGTAGCATCTGGAATTGCAGAAGTATCACCCACTGGAACTAGCGGTAAATTAGGAATTTATGTTAGAATCAAAGAAAATAACGGTTATTATACTGATCATGCCCATCTTAGTCGAGTAGCAGTAATAAATGGTACTTGGGTTAATAATGGTGATTTAATTGGATATATTGGTAAAACTGGTAATGTTCCAGCACATCTTACGGCTCATGTTCATATTAGTCGCTGGAGAAAATTAAATGGTAAACAATCATTTACAGACCCTACCCAATTAGTCCTTGGTAATGTTTTAATTGACCCATATGCATTGCGATAAAAAAATTTAAACCTAATCGTCATTCTCACGAAAGCATATCATAATGGAAAATTTAGTTATTTTTTCCTAGATTTTTATGTGGGAATGACTTAATATTACAAGAAAATCATACAATTCAAATAATACTTTGGTAATAATTAGTTTGCATTTATCTGCTAATCAAATTTAGTTTAATCATCTCGTTTATATTCTCCTTCTATTACATCAGGTTTATTTGATTGTTGAGTATAACTTGGATTGACTATTTTAATTTTTTTGATAAATAAATTAACTAGTCTTTGGCGAATTGGGGGAATTAAACAAGTAAATCCCACTATATCAGTCACAAAACCTGGGGTTAATAATAATACTCCACTAATTAACAATAAAATACCTTCTAATAAAGCTCCTGCTTGACCTTGGCTTAAACTAGTTTGAGCTTTTTGTAATGTCGCTAAACCTTGAATACGTAATAAATAAGTTCCTAAAATTGCGGTAAAAATTACTAATGATATAGTAGTAAATCCGCCAATTACATTGCTAACCGTGATAAGTAAGTAAATTTCTAAAATTGGGACAATTATAAATAATAGTAATAAAAATTGAAATGTAGTCATCGTAGTAATATCATTAGATTAAGTTGAGTTATCGATATTTTACCTCAATATGAGAGTATATACCGCCTCAACATTGTTTATAAATTGAAAAATGGTGATCTCGTGAAAAATGATTATCAGTTATTGTTAACAACTTGTCCAAATCCGAAGGTTGCAGAATTGAAAAATTTTTAAATATTAAAACTAGTTTACCGAGTTATTTAGCCCAGTTAGATAAACTCACTCATTTAAATGAACCTATTAAGATGGTTAATTAAAATTATGCGAATTATACTTTTAGTTTTATCAATTTGGAGTTGTAACGTATTAGCAACCAATAACTTTTATCAGCCTGCCAATTCTAATAGTTTATTCAATACTCTTAGTCCGGATGTTGCTTTTATATTATCAGCAGATGTGCAAGATAACTTTATTTTGTTGAACTGGGAAATTGCTGAAGAACATTATTTATATCGTAATAAATTTCAATTTAGTCTTAAAAGTGATGGAGTATTAGGTAAAGCACAATTTCCACCAGCTACAATTAAAAGTGATATTAAATATGGTAAAACAGAAGTTTATGAACAACAATTAACAATAAAATTACCATTCACAGATGCTAAAGATACTATTGATTTGGAAATTGGTTATCAAGGTTGTATCAAAGATAGATTATGTTATCCGCCTATAACTAAAATACTGAAGATAAATTTATCAAACAATACTGTTGTGATAAATACAAATAATACAAGGTCAACAAATTTAATACTAGCAAGCAATTCGTTGGTAGATTTAGAGTATTCCAAAAAAAATTTAGAACCAGAATCTCAACCAGATGAATCAACAGAGAATTTTGGATGGTTAAGTCCAGCCGAACAACCAGCAGAGGTAGTAGAGCAAGAATTTTTAAAAGTAGAAGAAGCTTTTTCTTTTTCAGCTGAATTTATTAAACCTGATCAAATATTAGCTCGTTGGCAAATAGCTGATGGTTATTATTTGTATCGAGACAAATTAGAATTTAGATTAATTGGCGGCACTTTAGGAGCAATTGAATTACCACCTAGCAAAATTAAATCTGATCAATTTTTTGGTGATGTAGAAATTTATCAACAACCATTATTAGAAATAGAACTACCATTTAATCAAATGGAAAACCCGGATTTAATTTTAACAGTTAAATATCAAGGTTGTGCAATTGCTGGTTTATGTTATCCACCAATAACTAAAGTAGTAAATTTAACCTATCCAACTGGAATGGATTCTAAAAATACTACCGATAATAATTCTGAACAAGATAGATTAGCCAATATGCTTTCTAATGCTAGTTTTTTATATACACTCCTGATTTTCTTTGGTTTAGGAGTATTATTATCTTTAACTCCTTGTATATTCCCAATGATTCCAATTTTATCTGGAATTATAGTAGGACAGGGTAAAAAAATTACTACTTATAAAGCATTTTTAATGTCACTAACTTATGTAGTTGCAATGGCTCTTACTTATGCAGTTTTAGGAGCATTAACCGCAATGTTAGGAGCTAATTTATCCATTGCTTTCCAAACCCCTTGGATATTATTCAGTTTTGCATTGGTTTTTGTACTTTTATCTCTATCCATGTTTGGCTTTTATGAACTTAAAATGCCTAATTTTATCCAATCTAAAGTTACTAATATTAGCAATAAACAACAAGGTGGAACTTTAATTGGGGTTGCAGTAATGGGAGTGTTATCAGCTGTTATAGTTGGACCTTGTGTAGCTGCACCATTGGTTGGAGCATTGATCTATATTAGTCAAACAGGAGATTGGATTTTAGGAAGTGCAGCTTTATTTGTTATGGGAATTGGTATGGGATTGCCATTATTATTAATCGGTATTTCTGCCGGCCATTTATTACCAAAAGCTGACCAATGGATGAATGCTGTCAAAGGTGTATTTGGAGTAATGTTATTAGGAGTGGCTATCTGGATGATTGAAAGAGTTATACCAGCTCAAATAACTATATTATTATGGGCAAGTCTCTTAATAATCTCGGCGATTTATATGGGAGCTTTAGATAAAATTGCTAATACTGGTTGGTATAAATTATGGAAAGGTATTGGCTTTATCTTTCTGATTTATGGAATAATATTAATTATTGGAGTTACTGCTGGAAGCAATAGCTTATTACAACCATTACAAGTCTTTCAAACTAGCAATACAATTGGGCAAAGTTCTAATAAAAATAATAAAAACAAAGCAGTAGAATTTAAAAATATTAAAGGAATTAGCGGTTTAGAACGTGAATTAGCTGCTGCGGTAGGCCAACCAGTCGTGTTAGACTTTTACGCTGACTGGTGTATCTCATGCAAAGAAATGGAACATTTTACCTTCAGTGACCCTGAGGTGCAAAAGGAATTTGCTAACTTTGTATTGTTGAAAGCTGATGTCACTCCAAATGATGATCAAGACCAGGCTTTATATAAACGGTTTGGCATTTTTGGACCACCAGCCATTTTATTTTTTGATTCCAATGGGCAAGAACAACGTTCATTTAGAATCGTTGGTTTTATGCCTGCTGAAGAATTTAGTCAACATTTAAAAAAGGTATTGCAATAATGAAATCGGCTCATTTTATCCTATTTATAGGATTAATAATGACCAGCGTAGCTAGTGTTGCCGGCTATTTGTGGTTTAATCCGCCACAAAAATCAGAGAAACAAACAATTTACCGGCCGGATTTTAGTCTCGTTGATCTAAATGGAAAAGTTCGTAATGTTTCCGAATGGAATGATAAAATTCTAGTAGTAAATTTTTGGGCAACTTGGTGTCCTCCTTGTATTCGAGAAATTCCATTATTAGTTGAAATTCAAAAAGATTATGCTGCAATTGATTTACAAGTTATTGGAATTGCTGTTGATGAACATGAAGCAGTTCAAAAATTTGTAGAGGAAAATTATATTAACTATCCAATTTTGGAAGGTAGTGGTGTGATTGATATTTCTAAACGTTTTGGCAATCGATTAGGTGCATTACCATTCACAGCAGTTGTAGACCGGAGTGGTAATATAGTGATACGCCATATTGGAGATTTAAACTTGCGAGAGGTAAAAGAGAAAATTTTGCCGTTATTGTATTAACTTATTCAAAACTTATATATTTTTTGTAGGATACAAATATTTACCATAATGTTAATTATGCAACCAGCATCCTACAAAATGCAATTAATATTTTTCAGTTGGTTTAAAAAATTCTACAATTACAGTCCCTTCTTTAATAGAAGGTCGATAAAACATTTTAACAGTTTGAGTGTAGGGATAAATAACCCTTGCTACTGTTTGAACTCGTAATTTGGAAATTTGGGGAGCCGATATATTGTTTTCTGATGTGACAGATCCAGAAAATATTGACACTGAATTACTTGAATTTATATCTAAATCTTTTAACAACTTCTCAAGTTTAGAACGTTCTTTAACTTCAAATTTAGTGCTTGTTGATTTAAATTGTAGGTTTAAATTTCCTATTGATTGACCTTTATGAGCAGAAGGAGCAATATATTTTGAAGGACGAATAGGTCGTTGGGTAATTACTTGTTTAGTAATTGGCTTAATAATAGATTTTGCTTGTACATTAGCAATCAAAATTTTTTCTGGTTTAGTTTTGTCCCAATCTAATTGGTTAACACACCAAGTGAACAAAGCTGTATTAAAAAGCAATAAAATAAGTAAAATTATTGTATTGGTAAGTGCTTTAAACATGACAATTTATTATAAATATTGTTAAATTACACACATTTTGGGCAATAAGTATACCAAGGTCTGATTGCTGTAAGCTAAAATTATAGTATATTATCACGATGAGTTTTTATATAATTTAATAAACCATTGGTAGAAGAATCATGATGATTAATTATACTATCACTTTTTGACTGTAAGGTTGGTAACAACATGCTTGCTACATTTTTACCTAGTTCAACTCCCCATTGATCAAATGGATTAATTCCCCAACAAACGCTTTGGACAAAAACTTTATGTTCATAAAGAGCGATTAATGAACCTAAAATCTGGGGAGTTAATTTTTTGTAAAGTATGGTATTGCTAGGTTGATTACCTGGAAAAACTCTATGTGGTAATTGCTGTGATATATTGCTTACTCCCATATTAACTAAACTTTGCTTAGTTTTTTCTAAATTTCGTCCCATCATTAAAGCATGGCTTTGTGCTAAAGCATTAGATAAAACAGCATCTTGATGTTCTGATAAATTATAATGACTTTCAATTGCAACAATAAAATCAGTAGGAATGATATGAGTGCCCTGATGGAGCAATTGATAAAAAGCATGTTGGCCATTATTGCCAGGAGCTCCCCAGATTACTGGACAAGTAGTGTAATCAACTGTACTACCATCTCGAGTCACTCGTTTACCAAGACTTTCCATCACTAACTGTTGTAAATAAGCAGGAAATAGTTTTAACGGGTAATCATATGGTAATATGGCTTGACTAGTAGTATTAAAAAAACTACTGTACCAAACATCAATTAAACCCATTAGCATTGGTAAATTTTCTAATATTGGTGCTGTAGCAAAATGCTGGTCTAATTTATGAGCTCCACTCAATAATTCCTCAAACCTTTCCATACCTATCATTACGGCGATCGGTAATCCAATTGCTGACCATAATGAATATCGACCTCCAACCCAGTCCCAAAATTCAAACATATTAACCGGATCGATACCAAATTCAGTAACTTTTTGACTGGCAGTGCTGACGGCAACAAAATGTTTAGCAACCGCACTAACATCACCTAATTGTTCAATTAACCAATTTCTTGCAGTATGAGCATTTAATAAAGTTTCCTGAGTGGTGAAAGTTTTTGATGCAATAATAAATAATGTTGTTTCTGGATTAATTTTTGTTAAAATATCACCTAAATGACTGTTATCAACGTTAGATACAAAATAACTGTGCAAACGAGGATGCTGATAAATTCGTAAAGCTCTAGTTACCATTGCTGGGCCTAAATCAGAACCACCAATCCCAATATTAACTATATTCTCAATAGTTTTACCAGTATAACCACGCCATTCGCCATTACGTATTGAATTACTAAAGTTACGCATTTTTTCTAATACTAAATTAACTTCTGGCATAACATCCTTACCATTTACGATAATTTTGCTATTAG
>DRQV01000242.1 GCA_011371325.1 Thioploca sp. | reverse complement strand
TTTCTCTACTGACTCTGCTGGTAACTTACACATGCGTTATACTAAACGTACTCGTTCTATTATATGGAAAGATAATGATATTACTAAATCAGCAGTAAAATTCTTAGAAAGTATATTAGATAACGATTCTAAATATATCTTTCGGGCTACTTTACAAGCTGGTCAAGGACTTTTAAGTAATAATATTCTACATGACCGCTCTGGATTTAATGACTCACGTGAGCAGAAACGTTTATTGTATAGAGCTCGTTATTACCAACGCATCGCTGGGACTTGATTTATTTATGGTACTGTCAGATTATGTTACTACTTTTGGTCAAGACTTATTGAAACGTTATGGTGAACGCGTTCATAAAATAACTATTAATGCCGGTTTTACCTGCCCAAATCGAGATGGTACTAAAGGCAAAGGAGGTTGTACTTTTTGTAATAATGTTTCTTTCAGCCCTAATGTTCGTCAGACTGCTCTGATAACCGATCAATTAGAAACTGGTCGCCAAGTTATTGCCAAACGTACTAAAGCTAAAAAATTTCTAGCTTATTTTCAAGCATACACTAATACTTATGCCGATATTCAATATTTAACTGATATTTATGAACAGGCTCTTTCCGAACCAGATATCGTTGGTTTATCGATTGGTACTCGTCCAGATTGTGTTCCTAATAAAGTATTAGATTTATTAGCAAGTTATAAAGAACGTGGCTATGAAATTTGGCTGGAACTAGGTTTACAATCCGCATTTGATACTACTTTAGATCGGATAAATAGAGGTCATAGTTTAGCTGAATATCAACAAGCAATCCGAGCCGCAAAGTTACGAAATATTCCCGTTTGTACTCATATAATTATTGGTTTACCTGGTGAAAAACGTCAACATAATTTAACTTCATTAGAACGAATCTTGGAGTTAGGAGTAGATGGTTTAAAATTACATCCTTTACATATAGTAAAACACACTGTTTTAGCCAAACAATGGCGACAAGGGGAATATCAACCTTTAGACAAACTTGATTATATTACTACTGCTGTTGATATGATTGAAAGAACTCCAGCTAATATTATATACCATCGGGTTACTGCTACCGCCTCTACTGAGATTTTATTAACCCCAATATGGTGTAATGAAAAATGGTCTGTGTTAAATGGAATTACTACCGAATTACATCGGCGTAACAGTAAACAAGGTGTTAAAGCATAGTGATGCATTGAACTTTATAAAAAGCTTAATATAATTTAAAATAATTTGAGCCGAAAGAAATTAAAACAATGTCCAATCTCAAATACACCATTTATCAAGACCACACATAAATTGGTTGAGAAAACCGAAATAATTGCAGTTGAAGATTTAATATCTTGTTTCAAAGAAATTTGGTAAAAATGCGATAAGAAGACTATCTGCCTAGACAAAAGGTGTGATAGCAGAAGCTTTAGACACTATTTCTCGCCGAAGAGGTTCTTCGGTTATTCTTGTCAGCGTACACTTCGCAAATCGTTATGGAATTCTTATAAGAAAACCGTTGCGACAATGTTTTGACGAGGTGTTACAAGCGGATGAGAATGCAACGTGAAACGTTTTAGCAATAGATTCCGAGATGGATGCTTTAAGGTCAAATCTATCTTGTTAGAACGGACTGAGCGACAACGGTTGGGACTGCTCAACCAGGACTCTAGTTGTAACCATGTTACCAACAGAGAACGAATCATCTAAACTAGCTTTGTCTAGGTTTTTAGGAGCAGTCTAGTTATATAACAAATTGTTTTTTAAACACTTTTGGTTTAAACATATTTAAATGGAGTGAAATCATGATTAAGATTAAAACGGTGGTTCTTATTTCCTTATTTGTTACTTTTAGCCAAGTAATGGCTATGGATGGTTATCTTGCTAACTTTTCCTCTATTAAACAAACAATCGATGCTTGTTTACCGGTTAGACCATTGCCACCATTATTGACTATCACTGATATCAAAGCAATTGAGAAAGATAGTGGACCACAATGGTGTCGTTTACTTTGTCAAATGGGATATATTTGGCCAAAACCTCAAAATAGTATGTTACCTCCAGAAACTAAAATGGCGGTTAAAAATGGAAGAATGGCAGCAGAAAGAGCAGCAGAACAATGTTTGGCACGCTCGCCAGCTAGATTGCATATTATTATGAAACGTCGTTTGGTAGCTTATGTTGGGTATCAATATGAATGCGATAGATTGCGTAATCCTAAAGTCTGTCAAATGGCTAAAGATATAGCAATCGACTTTTTATATGGTTACCCTAATGAGATCGCAGTTAAAACAAGAACAGCTCTGGAAAGATTAATGGAAAAAGCTAAGGAATGTAATACTAGAGGCTCAATGCAGGAATATTGTAAAAAATTAGGTATTTCAGATACTGCATGTTCAGAATTATAAATGCTATTTAATGGTAAATAAATTATCTATTATTTCTGATATAATTTCATAATGAACTAGGAAAATTGATTTAAAACATTTTTCTGAACATTATTTAATTTATTATCATATCTTATGATAATTTGGTAGATTCCTATTTAATTGGTGTTATATAAACTTAATTAGAATAATTCATAGTTAATAATATTAACTAAGTTTATAATTTCGTATATCCGTGTTATTAACTGATAATAATGGTTATATGGGATATGATATATTTGTATAACATCAATTATTAGTTTTAATTGGAAGAAAATTATTTAATTTTAACGATAATTATATATCCATGTTTGAATTTTGAACTATATTTTTCTAAGGAGGTTGTGCTGCTTATGATAAGTAGTGTTTTTAGGCTCAATGCCTTGGCTATATTTTTAATATTGCCACAAATAGCTTTCTCGGCTTCTTCTGAAGCAGGAGAAACAGCTTTTCAAAAATGTATTGCTTGCCATACGATTGGTAGTGGACCATTAGCTGGACCTGATTTAAAAGGTGTAAATGCTAAACGGGATAAAGATTGGTTAGTTAGATGGATAACAGAACCTGACAAAATGTTAGCTGAAGGTGATCCTATTGCAACTGAGTTATTGAAAGAGTTTAAGAATATTCCAATGCCACCTATGGGTATTACTGAAACTGAAGCTAAGGATATTTTGGCTTACATAGAATCTAAAAGCGGTAAAGGAGCCACTACTAAAGCCACTACTAAAGCTACTCCAGTTGTACCACCAGTTCAAGGTGATATAGAAACTGGAAAAAATCTATTTTTAGGTCGCCAGGCCCTAGCTAATGGAGCACCAGCTTGTATTACTTGTCACCAAAATACTGAAATTGGCAGTATGGGTGGTGGTACTTTAGGGCCTGATTTAACTAGAGTTCATTCACGTTATGGTGGTGATGTGGGTTTGAAATCAGTACTGTTATCTACACCTTTCCCTACTATGCGGGGAATTTTTTCTGAGAAACCTATATCAGAAAGTGAAGTAGCTCACCTCATTGCTTATTTTAAAAGCACTAATGGACGTAATGAACAGCAGG
>DRQV01000241.1 GCA_011371325.1 Thioploca sp. | reverse complement strand
TTCTGGTTCTATGAGCGGTTTTCCAATTAAAAAATCTAAGCAAGCCATGCGTAAGCTTATCAAAGGAATGCGACCTTTAGATATGTTTAATGTAGTACGATTTGCTGGTGATACTGGTACTTTATGGGGTCATCCACGTCCTTATACACAAACAAATATCGATGAAGCCTTGCGTTATGTAGAAAGATTTCGTGGAATGGGTGGTACAGAAATGCAGAAAGGTATCGTTGAAGCTCTAGCTAAACCAGCTGCCGAAGGTTATTTACGAATTGCATTTTTAATGACAGATGGCTATGTAGGCAATGAATTTGGAATTTTTCAAGCTATTGAGAAAGAAAAACGTGGAGCAAGAATTTTTTGCTTAGGAGTGGGCTCTTCAGTAAATCGATATTTATTGGATAGAGCGGCTGAAATTGGACGTGGTGAAGCTTTTTATGTACGGCAAGATGAAAATAGTGATAAAGTTATTAAGCAATTTTTTCAACGAGTTGATAAGCCAGCTTTAGCTCATATTGAAATCGATTGGGGAAGTTTAGATGTTCATTCGCTTTATCCAGCTAAGATTCCTGATTTATGGCTTGGGCAACCAATTTTAATTCATGGTCGTTATGATATTGGTGGTAAAAGTACTGTTACCATTCGTGGCCAAGTAACCAGACAGAAATATGTACAGAAATTATCAGTAGTATTACCATATAATCAACCAGAGAACGAAGCAATAGCAACAGTTTGGGCTAGAGAAAAAGTACATAATTTGATGAATAAAATGATACGGGCTGGTCAAACTTCAGACTTAATTGAACAAGTCACTAAGGTTGGGCTTGATTTTAAATTAATGACTCAATGGACTAGCTTTGTTGCAGTGGAAAAACGTATTGTTAATATTGAAGGCAAATTACAAACTATTGTTCAACCAGTGGAATTACCAGAAGGCGTTGCTTACGAAGGAATATTTGCTGAGGATAACTTGAAATCTTTAGCTGCTCCAACTGTAAGAAAAGCTAGACCTAAGAAAAAATCGGACATGTTTTTTATCCAACCTATAGCAACATTACCGATCAACAAATTTACTAAAGAAAAGACTAGAGAAAATAAAGCTCCTGAAACATCGGCATTACCTGAAGATATTGGTAATACTTTAATTTTTTCTGATGATGAAGATGCTGAAGAATTAGATACTGGTATTACTTTTCAGGCAGGTAAAACTGAATTAAGTACAAGAGTTAAGCATATTTTAAACTCAATTGCCAAACAGGTTTGTCAAGATATGGACAATATTAAAGAAATTGTGATAACTGGTCATACAGATAATAGTGCAACTGATAATTTTAAACAGAGGTTATCATTAAAACGAGCTATTGTAGTAGCAGATTATTTAGTTAGTAAATGTTCTGCTATTACTAAGGATAAACTAATTATTATTGGAAAATCTGATAACTATCCAATTGCTGATAATAATACTGAAATAGGCAGAAACAAAAATCGGCGAGTCAGGATTGAAATTAAGAGATAATTTGTGTAGGGGCAGAATTATCTGCCCTTAATAATTTACTGAATAAACTGTATCGCATTATCTTGCCAATCTACTTTAATAGTATCACCTTGTCCAAACTTTCCAGCCAAAATAGCCTGAGCTAATGGATCCTCTAAAAGTTGCTGAATAACTCGTTTTAAAGGTCTAGCTCCATAGACCGGATCAAAACCTACCATACTGATTTCATCTAAAACTGCATCGCTAATAGTTAATTCCATATTTTGAGCTTGTAAACGTTGCCGTAAATAAGCAATTTGCAGGTTAGCAATTTGTCGAATATGAGTTTTATCCAATGGATGAAATACCACTACATCATCAATTCGATTGATAAATTCCGGGCGAAAATGCTGTCCCACAATTTCCATAACGGCAGTTTTCATAGTAATGTAATCTTTCTTATCTACCAATTCTTGAATTATCTGTGAACCTAGATTAGATGTCATCACAATCACACTATTTCTAAAATCAACCGTTCTACCTTGGCCATCAGTTAATCTACCATCATCTAAAACTTGCAGTAAAATACCAAATACATCAGGATGAGCTTTCTCCACTTCATCTAGCAAAATTACCGAATAAGGTCGTCTTCTAATCGCTTCAGTCAAATAACCACCTTCTTCATAGCCAACATATCCTGGAGGAGCTCCAATCAAACGTGCTACTGAATGCTTTTCCATAAATTCCGACATGTCAATCCGAATTATAGCTTCATCAGTATCAAATAGAAAATTGGCTAGACTTTTACACAATTCAGTTTTACCTACCCCAGTTGGACCTAAAAATAAGAAAGAACCATTAGGACGCTGTGGATCAGACAGGCCAGCTCGAGAACGACGAATTGCATTGGCTATGGTTTGTATTGCTTCATCTTGCCCAACAACTCGTTGATGTAAATCTGCTTCCATCCGTAATAATTTATCCCGTTCTCCTTCCAACATTTTAGTGATCGGAATCCCAGTCCATTTTGATACCACTTCGGCAATCTCTTCCTCAGTAACCGAATTGCGTAATAATTGTAAATTTTTCTTCTGCTCAACTTGAGAAGCAGATAACAATTGTTTCTCTAACGCTGGAATCTGTTCATACTGCAACTTAGCCATTAATTCTAAATTGCTTTCCCGACTCGCAGTTTCCAATTCTAACCTAGCTTGTTCCAATTCTTCTTTGATTTTACTATCATCCTGCACTGTAGCTTTTTCAGCTCGCCAAATTTCAGTTAGATCAGCTAGTTGTTTTTCTAATTCATCAATTTCCGTTTGCAAGTTAGCCAATCTTTGTTTAGAAGCTTTATCTTTATATTTTTTAACTGCTTCCCGCTCAATTTTAAGTTGAATCAAACGTCGGTCTAGCTTATCTATCTGTTCTGGTTTAGAATCAATTTCCATCCGAATTCTACTGGCAGCCTCATCAATTAAATCAATCGCTTTATCTGGTAATTGCCGATCAGTTATATAACGATGAGACAAAGTTACAGCCGATACAATCGCTGGGTCAGTAATATCCACTCCATGATGAACTTCATACCTTTCCTTAAGACCACGTAAAATTGCTATCGTATTCTCAACATTTGGTTCATCAACCAATACTTTCTGAAATCGCCGTTCCAAAGCTGCATCTTTCTCCACATATTGTCGATATTCATCCAAAGTTGTAGCTCCAACACAGTGTAGCTCACCTCTTGCTAACGCTGGTTTCAACATATTGCCAGCATCCATAGCTCCTTCTGCCTTGCCAGCTCCAACCATTGTATGCAGCTCGTCGATAAATAGAATAATTTTTCCTTCTTGTTTAGCTAAATCATGCAATACTGCTTTCAAACGTTCTTCAAATTCTCCTCGAAACTTAGCTCCAGCAATTAGAGAACCCATATCCAAAGATAGCAATAATTTATTTTTTAATCCTTCTGGTACTTCGCCATTAATAATACGTTGAGCTAAACCTTCGATAATAGCTGTTTTACCAGTTCCAGGTTCACCAATTAATACAGGGTTATTCTTAGTTCGACGTTGTAGAACTTGTATTATCCGCCGAATTTCATCATCCCGACCAATCACTGGATCAAGTTTACCTTGTCTAGCTCGTTCGGTCAGATTGATGGTATATTTTTCCAAAACTTGGCGTTGTTCTTCTGCATTAGGACTATTTACTGTTTTACCATCTCGTAATTGAGTAATTGCTTGTTCTAAAGACTTTTTATTCGCACCAGCTTTATTCAATAATTTACCAACTGCACCTTTGTCTTCCAATGCTGCCAATATAAATAATTCACTAGGAATATATTGATCGTTACGTTGTTGAGCTAGTTTATCAGTAATATTTAATAGTCGAATTAAGTTATTAGAAACATGTACCTCACCTTGATTATCATTGATAGTAGCTATCTGGTTTAGTATTTCTTGCAATCCCGAACGAATCTGTTCAACGTTAGCTCCCGAACGAACTAAAATATGGACAATATCAGCTTGATTAAGCATTATTAGCAAGACGTGAACTGGTTCAATAAAACGATGATCACGGCCAACTGCTAGACTTTGAGCTTCGGCTAAAGCTTGTTGAAATTTGCTGGTTAGTTTTTCGTTATTCATTTTCTTACCCTTAATCGTGTTATAATTTTTATTACATGTAGGGATTTATTATCAAAGAATCAAGTGAAATTTATAAACAGGTAAATTATGGAAGGTTCGTCATTACTTATTTGGGGGATGGTGTTTGGAGCGATTGGCTATGGTTTTTTTTCATATGGAAGAAAACAAAAAGCAACAGTTCCACTAGTAATTGGTATTACTTTGTTTGTATTCCCATATTTTATATCGAATGTATATATACTTGTAATAGTTGGTATTATTTTAATAGCAATACCATTTTTTGTAAAAATGTAATAATTTTTAACTTGCTAAACTTAACCTTATTTTAAAGAAAAAGAATCCTCATTCTGATTCAAATATTATTCAAGAAGGCAAAAATGACAGATGAAGAATTAAAAGAATTAGTTGCTAGTTTAGCGATAGCTCAACAGAAAACTGATAAGAAAATTGATAAATTAATAATTTCTCAGCAAAAAACAGATGCTCAGTTGGCTAAAACAGATGCTCAATTGGCTAAGACAGATGCTCAATTGGCTAAGACAGATGCTCAATTGGCTAAGACAGATGCTCAGTTGGCTAAAACAGATGCTCAATTGGCTAAGACAGATGCCCAATTGGCTAAGACAGACACTAAATTAGATAAAGTGTCGGCAAAAATAGAAAAAATAGCTGAACTAGTTGGAAATATTGCTAATAATCAAGGTGATTTTGCAGAAGAATTTTTTTATCGTAGTTTAATTAATGATCCAAATTTAGGACAAATTCATTTTGATACAATTTATCGTAATTTACCAGCCAATAAAAATAAATTACAAGATGAATTTGATATAGTATTAATTAATGAAAAATGTGTTGCTATTGTTGAAATTAAGCAAAAAGCACATCCTAAATTGATAGATGATATGTTAGCAAGAAAGTTACCCAATTTTAGGACGTTATTTCCCTATTATAAGGAATTAAAACTCTATGGTGCTATCGCTAGTATGGTTAGTAATAATAAATTGGTAGATAGAGCTAAAAAAGCTGGATTATTTTTTCTGACTCAACAAGGTAATCATATTGTCTTAGTTAATGATAAAGCTAAGGTTTTTTGATATTTTAAATACATTTGAGGAGATTTTTATATGTAAAATTTTAATAAAAATTTTATTGGTATAATTTAAAAAGATAGTTAGTAAGTTTGATGGGAAGCTTGAGCAGTTGGGTTATAACTAATTTCCAACCCAACCGTGGTTTAATAATATTTCATTCTTCTAATTCTAAACTATCAATTTCAATCACTTTTATTATATGATGTTTATTGATAATATGATGATTACCTTCATAATCTGATAGAACAATAAAATCTTTATTATGTTTATTTAAGGTATCAGAAAGTCTAGCTGTTCGCTCAATAACCAACGTACCTTTTAAAATTGTATCATCAATTAAGGTCATTACCACATGAGTATCTTTGCGTGTTAGTGACATTTTGTTTACTCCAGTTTTATTCATGAACTATCTCCGATCAATGTTAATGCTTGACGGATACGTTTTACACAACGAGTTTGGCCAATCAATTCCATAGTAACATCAATTGATGGAGACACATTTCCACCAGTTACAGCTACTCGTAAAGGTTGAGCCACTTTACCTAACTTTAGTTCGTATTGTTCAGCCACAGCATAAATTATGGAGTGAATAGATTCCGCCTGCCAATCTGTAAGATTTTCTAATCGTTCACATAAATCAGTTAATGCCGTACGAATAGTTGGTTTTAGGTTCTTTTTTACTGATTTTTCATTGTATTGAACCGTATCCCCAAAGAAATAACTACTACTTTGAGCCATTTCTTGTAAGGTTTTAGCTCGTTCTGCCAGTAAAGTAATAATTTTTACTAACTCTGGCCCTTGCGTAGTATCAATTTGTAACTGACTATATTGATCACGCAAAGATACTACCAACTCATCAGGGTCAATAGTCTTAATGTAATGTTGATTTAACCATTGGAGTTTTTTAGTATTGAAAGCTGCTGGAGAATTGTTTATATTATTAATATCAAATAAATCAATCATTTCTTGTAATGAAAAAATTTCTTTATCACCAGCCGACCAACCTAAACGTACTAGATAATTTAGCAAAGCTGATGGCAAATAACCTAACTGTTGATAATTCATCACACTAACCGCACCATGGCGTTTTGATAATCGTTGCCCATCATCACCTAAAATCATCGGTATATGAGCATATTGTGGTATGGCTACATTTAAAGCTTGTAAAATATTAATTTGCCGAGGTGTGTTATTTAAATGATCATCACCGCGAATCACATGGGAAATTTGCATATCCCAATCATCTACTACTACGGTTAGATTATAAGTTGGAGTTCCATCAGCTCGTGCAATAATTAAATCATCTAATTCAGTATTATTAAATATTACATTACCCTTGACTAAATCACGAACTATTACTTCCCCAACTTCTGGATTTTTAAAACGAATAACTGGTTTTATATCGGTATCTGGAGAGCTAGTTAACTGACGACATTTTCCATTATAACGTGGTTTTTGTTTATTAGCTCTCTGCTCATTTCGCACTGTTTCTAAATGTTCTTTAGAAC
>DRQV01000240.1 GCA_011371325.1 Thioploca sp. | reverse complement strand
TGAATTCTAATATTATATATGTACATCGTATCCCAGGGGAAAACTATATGCATACCTTCAGGATATACATAATCAGTGATCGTTCCTCCAAATAAACGTAAGTATAAAACTCCAGCCTGACCAGATTTAATTGTCACAAAAATTTTTGACCAAAAGAACAGTATTAATAGTAATAGTATTAACATGCCTATAATAATGAAAGGTAATTTGCGCTTAATCCAGTTACGAAATCTTTTTATCATTTTTTATTATGCACTCAAAAATATTAAAAACATAAATTCTAGTTAATTTTTGTAGGATACTTTGAAGAGTATTTTAATGTTTCTAATTTTATATCTAAATCGATAATAATCTTAACATATCACTATTTATGAAACAAGCTTAATAAATTATTGATCCATAACCAAACTCACATTAATAACATGAGACTAACTAATTTTGAGGTTTAATGATATTAGATAAACTATTTGCCGAGAATTATTATTTCAGAGATTACAACTGAATTTATCCTGACCTTGATACTATCAGAAATTATTAATTCAATTGCGTAACCACTAATAATATGGAAAGGAAAGATACAATTGTATGGACAAACTGAACAAGAAATTGCACAACTTTTAGGATTTCTAACTACCGCCAATTAAAAAAGCAAGAAGGTTTTGATACTACGCCAAATAATCTTTAACTAGCAGATTCTTATGAATAAATTATTTCTAAAAACTGCTGGGTTTTGTACTTTACCCCCAGCTTAATTTATGCGAATTAATATCGATAATAATTATCTGGATTATATAAATGATATACATCAAAAGGTCTAGGTTTTGGTAATATGGAAAACTGATTGCCTTTTTGGTCTACATTATTTGATGCGAGAATGGTTTCTCCTGGGTTTATCATCTCAGTATTAGGTTGTTGTATAACAGAATTATCTCTAATATCTTCAACAATATCATCAACCCAAGAATATTTAACTGCACTATCAGCAAATTCCATCCAATCGCCACTGGAACTATTTTCATACATTTCTTCTACTAACTCAGTTAGAGTGATTCCCATTTTATCAGCAATTGGTGATAATACTCGATCTGACCATTCTTCTAAAATTCTTAAATTTTCTAACTGTTCAGTTTTATTACCTTTGGAATAACCCCATACTTGATGGTGTAAAATAATCGCATCAGGATAAGCATATGAATGTTCTGCTAAAGTAGTAATTATTGCCGCCATACTAGCAGCAAACGATTTAACTACTACATATACTGGAGCAATACTATTTTTCATAGCTTTCAAAATTCGTACACCTTCCATCACTGAGCCTCCTCGGCAATAGCCAATTACTAAGAAAATAGGATATTCTTCGTTTTTATTATTGAAGTAATTAATCCGTTCTACTATATAATTGGCCGTCCCAAATATGATTGGTCCATCTAAAATTATCTTGCGATCACTAATGGTCAACTTACCATCGACAAATGGTTCTTTAGAATAATTTTGGGGAATATTAACTTGACTATTCCATTCTCGTTGCTTATTTCTTTCGCTAATCTGTTTGTCTAATTTAAGTTTCCTAAAATTAAGCTCTCTCAATTCGGCTTCAAATTCCAACTGTTTATATTTATTACGTTCTTCCATAATATCGTTTTTAATTGATAAATTATCTAGCTCCTGTTCAAGATCAATCTGAGTTAATTTATGTTGTTTATTACTAATATCATTTTCCAAACTCAAACGTTTTTTAATGGCAATTTTTTCTGCCAATAGGTTATTATTTTTAGCAGAATATAATTTATTTTCCAACAATAATCGTTCTTTTTCTTGCTCAAGTTTTAATAACTTACCAATATGCTCTAACCTTAACTTTTCTTGTTGCAATTTTAGCATATTCACTTTTTCTGTGAGAACATCTATTTGATTACCGTAATGATATTTAGTTTCCAACTGTACATCCTGTATCTCAAGAGTTTCTTCCATTTGTAATTCAAGAACTTCCTCATTTTGAGCATAGGCAAAACTGGTTAACATAAATAAAACTAAATAAAATACAATTTTAGTAAAGTTCATAATTATTTTCCTATTACTTTTCAGTATATTGTAATTAAAAAATTATAATTACAAGTTGTTAAATTACTTTACTGCAAGGCAATAGTTATGCCAATAATAAGAACTATTTTTTAGCAATATTATGAAATCTTCCGCATAGCGTTTTTAAACGCAATCAATAAACCTAAACCAAAGAATGCTCCAGGTGGTAATACTGCCAATAAAAAGTTGTGATAATTATCAAATACAGTAACTGTCATCCAAGCTTGGCCAAACATCAATTCTGCTTGAGTAAATAAAGTTCCATAGCCTAACAATTCTCGCATTCCACCTAATATTGCTAACGCAATTGTAAAACCAATTCCCATCATTAATCCATCTACAAAAGCCTTATCAACCGGTTGTTTGGAAGCAAATGCCTCTGCTCTACCAATGATTGAACAGTTAGTAACGATAAGTGGGATAAATATACCTAATGCCAAATATAAATCGTAATAAAAAGCTTTCAGCATCATTTCAATAATGGTAACAAATGAAGCGATGATTAACACAAATACTGGCAAACGGATTTCATTTGGTACAATATTACGGATTAAAGAAACGGTAACATTGGAAGTTACCAAGGTTAAAGTAGTCGCTATCCCTAAACCGATACCATTTACAATAGTTCCAGTTACAGCTAATAATGGACATAATCCTAGTAATTGAACTAAGCCAGGATTATTATCCCATAAACCATCCCGAATAATTTTTGCGTATTGAGTCATTATGTTGTTTCCTGTTCCAGATAATACTTAGCAACATCCTCTTGATTCATTCTAGTCAAAGTATCTTTTGGTAAAATAGATAATAATTCCCAAGCTAATTCTAAAGTTTCAATGATATTTCGATTCACAGTTTCGCCTTGACCACCAAATTGTTCTTCAAAGCCTTTAGCAAATTCTAAGTATTTTTGATCTAATTCTGAGAGTTCTTCAGCCCCAATAATAGAAGCTAAATTTCGGGCATCTAAAGCTTTAGTATAAGCCGCATAAATTTGGTTGGCAACCCGAGAATGATCTTCACGAGTATGACCTTTACCGATACCATCTTTCATTAAACGAGACAATGAAGGTGGAATGTTGACTGGTGGGTAAATACCTTGATTGTATAATTCTCGACTGAGAACAATCTGTCCTTCGGTAATATAACCAGTCAAATCTGGAATCGGATGAGTTATATCATCGCTGGGCATACTAACAACAGGAATCATCGTAATAGAACCATGCCGATTTTTAATCCGTCCTGCTCGTTCGTAAATTTCAGCTAAATCAGAGTATAAATAACCTGGATAACCTTTCCGAGCTGGTACATCACCTTTTGCTGTAGCTACTTCTCGCAATGCTTCAGCATAGTTAGTCATATCAGTAATAACTACTAAGACGTGCAAGTCCAAATCATAAGCCAAATATTCAGCAGCAGTGAGAGCAGTTCGTGGTAAAATCAACCGTTCCATCGGTGGATCATCGGCGTGATTGATGAACATAACTACGTTATTCAAAACTCCACTAGCTTCAAATTCTTCTTGAAAAAATCTGGCATCAGCATAAGATACTCCCATTGCGGCAAAAACTACAGCAAATTGGGACTCTTTTCCAGGCAATTTTGCTTGGCGGACGATTTGAGATGCCAATCTATTATGTGGCAGACCAGAACCGGAAAATATGGGTAGTTTTTGGCCTCGAACTAGGGAGTTTAGACCGTCTATAGTAGAAATACCAGTTTGGATAAATTCGCTTGGATAGGCTCTGGCAATTGGATTTACTGAAGAGCCATTAACGTTGCGTTTTAAGCTAGAGATTATATGTGGCCGTCCGTCACGAGCTTGTCCAATTCCGTTAAATATTCGTCCGAGTAAATCTGGTGATAATGGTAGTTCAAATGGTTGTTCTAAAAATCGTACCCAAGTATTTTCTATATCAAGGTCAGCTGTACCCTCAAATACTTGAACTAGTACTATTTCTTTGGTGGTTTGGATAACTTGGCCATTGCGTTTATTGCCAATATGGTCTTGGACTAATACTCGGTCGCCTAATGCGATATTAGGTACACCTTTTAAAAATAACAATGCGTCTCGCACTGCTGAAGCCATTCGGTATTCTTTCATGGGTTTGTTTTAATTTTTTTCTAGTTAAGAGAAACCGGATTGTCCTTACACAATATGATAATTTGTGTGGATAATCCCGTTACCCTAATTACTTAACTTAATAGTCTCGTAATTCTTTATTTACTTTTATCTTTTACTTCAGAAAAAGATTTAATATTTTAAATAGTTAAGTTTGAGTCGCTGTGTGCATGTAATACTATCTTTGTGTAGGATTATATACTTTGGCTTGTTCAAAACTAGCAATTGAATCATAAATAGGCCCTAATACTGACATTATAACCCAACCTAATAATAGTCCTAAAATTACTGTCATCATAGGTTCGATGATAGTTTGCATTTTATCTATGGAATCTTTTACTTCACGGTCATAAAAATAGCTTACATTTAATAATGAATTATCTAATTCGCCAGTTGCTTCACCAATAGCTACCATGCGTAATACTAAAGGTGGGAATAAATGAGTTTTTTCAAAGCTTTCACTGATGCTAATTCCCTCTGATACGTTATTTCTCACCTGCTGTAAGGCATCTTCAATCACTAAATTATTAGCCAATTTCTTGGTAATATCTAAACTATCCAATACTGTTATACCAGAACTATATAATAATGCAAAGAAAGTAGCAAATCTGGCCAAAATAATTTTCTGTAAAATGGGGCCAATTACCCAAACTCTTAATTTAAAATTATCAATTGCGAAACAAAAACTAGGACTAATTTTCGCCATAGATTTAATTAGTAAAAATACTATAACTGGAACCATTAAAATAATATACCAATAATTGACGAATATATCAGATATATAAAATAACATTTTAGTATGAAATGGTAATTCGGTACCAACACTTTTTACAAAATTGATCAATTGTGGAACTAGATAAATCATTAGGAAAAATAATACACTAATAATAACAATCCCCATAAAAGCTGGATACATAAGCATTTTTTTAGTTTTAGCTATCATTTCATCATTCCATTTTAATGAATCCGTCATATGTTTAAACACGGTAGCTAAATTACCACTTTCCTCACCAGCATTAATTAAATTAGTAAACACTTGATCAAATGTCTCGGGGAAATTACTCATAGCATCAGATAGTTTTGCTCCACCTTCAATACTTTCTATCAAACTAGAAATTATTTCTTTAAATCTTGATTGTGGTAAACTATCTCGTAAATCTTCCAAACCTTCTATCAAAGGTACTCCAGCTCTGGTTAAGTTTTCCATATAAAAAGTAAAAGTAATTAATTCTTGACGAGTTACTTTACCGACTCTATAATTACGAGTTTTTTTAGTATGGTAATGGATTAAATATAATTCCATTCGTTCCAAACGAGCTTCTAAATTATTAATGTTATCAGCATTTAATTGGCCTTGGATAACATGACCATTATTGTCCATCGCTTTATAGAAAAATAATTGTGACATTATTAACTCAATTTAGGGTTGATTTTAAATTTTAAACTAAGTACAATTTTCATTCAAATTACACTTTCTAAATACTATATATTTCGTATGTTTACGTTATTTTATATAAAAACTAAAAATTTATAAACTTGAAAGTTTTAAATGCGAAGTTATTTTATAGTTTAGAAAGTTCTTTACATTAAAATTAATACAAACATAGGGTAAAACTATGGCATATGAAGTCAATGGTAACACAGTAGAAGCTGATGCTAACGGTTATTTAGTTGAAATAGATGACTGGAATGAGGATGTTGCTAAGGTTATTGCAGCAAGTGAAGGTATCGAGGAAATGACTCAACGGCATTGGGATGTTATTAATTATTTACGGGATGAATTTATCAATAATGCTGGTAATCAACCAAATATGCGTAAGTTAACTAAAAGTATGCAAACTAAATGGAATGATAAAAAAGTGGATACTAAAGCTATCTATGAATTGTTCCCAGCTGGACCTTCT
>DRQV01000239.1 GCA_011371325.1 Thioploca sp. | reverse complement strand
AAAGAATGCACAACTTGGCCACTAGCCTCTTCAATACTAATTTTCATCATGGCTCTACTATGATTCCTATTACTCAAACCAGCAGCTAAAATTCGTCCCAAAGGAGAATGATTATGCAAGATAGTAATTTTTTGTTTATCTAATTTATTGCTTTTCACCCATTTCCATACTTGTGGAACTAAATTTTTAGGAACTATATTTTTCTTACGTAAAAACCAAAATCGTTCGATAGTAATAGCTGTTGCTAATATTGAACATAAAATAAGCGGCCACATAATCCAGCCACCAGCATTAATAAATTCTAACATTTTTTTAAACTAATTTAATTTAATATACGCATTATTTTTTAGATATAAAAATAGCGTAAATAATTATGACGTGGGTAATCTAATTGAGATTAAAATCTGTATAATAGCTTTATACAAGAAATTATTATATAATTCATTGGTTTTATAAGCTGATATTCAATACTGATAGAAATATATCTAAAGTAATTATCCTTAGACCATAGGATATTTTCTTTTTCTTGCGGAAAATATTGTTACATCTAATCGTTTTAGGTTTACCTATAAAAATAACATGTAAACATTCTAATTACTAATTAATTTATAGTAAATAAATTAACTATGTTAAACGAAATAATGAAACCAGCAATCTTTAACAATTTGGTGGTTCTGTTAAATTTTCTGGGGTACATTTATTGCATTTATCCTCATGGATAATTTGGAAGCGATACCATTTACATAAAACTAAAGACTCCTATACGAATTTATCCAAATTTTGCAACAATGACAAAATATGCATTATTTGTAGTCGAAAATTAGGTCAACTATCCGGCAGATTCAAAGACGAGGAGATAGACTATAATTTCATCAATTGCGAGAATATCGTATTGGCTGTTACGTCAGATTGAAATAATACTTCTCATCACAAAAAAACTAATTTCTAAATAATATCAAGATAAAATAAATCAATAGTTTTATAATTTATTGTGGATAACGTAATATTAATTAGATATAATTCCAAGAATAATTACTAATAATTAACCGTTATTCAGACATTAAATATAGCAGTATGCCTTAATGAATATATTCCAATATAATTTATATATCTATAAGAATTACTACAACTAACATAGTTTCCAAACCTCTATCATAAAGAAAAAATTATGTTTAAAAACTTTAAGATTAACAGTAAATTGGCATTAATGGTAGCTTTACCATTGCTAGGACTAATTTACTTTACAATAGATAATACTTTAAATAAATTGGCGATAGTTGAGCAAATGAATTCATTGCAAGAATTGGTAGAATTAGCTATTAAATCAAGTACTTTAATCCATGAGTTACAAAAAGAAAGAGGAATATCAGCTGGTTTTATTGGTAGTTCTGGACGTAAATTTGCAAAAGAACTTGAGCAACAGAGAATTATAACTGATATTAATATTTCTGCTCTAAAAGATTTTATGGAAACATTAATTATTAATGATTTAGAAATTCAAAAAACTTTGCAATTAACATTGAATAAATTAAAAAAAATTAGTACCAAAAGATTTTTAATTAATAAACTAGAAATAAATGTAGAAGAAGAATTAAATTACTATACTAGCATAATTAATTATTTGTTGTTTAATATAAATTATCTATCAAAAATTATAACTCATGGTGAGTTATCACATAATGCTATGGCTTATGTAAATTTATTACAAGCTAAAGAAAAGGCTGGAATTGAAAGAGGTACTTTAAATAATGCTTTTAGTAAAAAACATTTTGCTCCAACTATTTATAAAAAATTTATATTGTTAGTTGGAGCTCAAGATATTTATACTGAGAACTTTTTCTTTTTTGCCACTGACAAACAACAAAAATTTTATCAAGAAACAATGGATATCAAATCTGTTGATGAGATTAAGAACATTAGAGATATGGCTTTTAAAAGAGCTTCTAAATCGCAAATTTTATCAGAATTAAGAGCTAATTTTTGGCCTAGAGGTTTGATTCAACAGTTAAATAATTATATATTATGGAGTGAAACGAGTTATCTAGAAGAGTTTTATCGGCAATATAAAAATGCTTTCGATTTATTAGAAGATTATAAAAATTTACCCTATATTTCTAAAACCGAATATGCCAATATTAAAACTATTCAAAATATTTTTAATGAATATAAAAATTCTTTAACTGTTATAATTGAAATTAAAAAACAATCTAATAGCCTAGAAGAAATTGAAGCTATTATTGATAATATAGATTATACTCCAGCTAGTAAAGCATTTAATGATTTATTAAACGGCAGTTATTTAGGAGTAGAACCTATCCACTGGTGGAAAATTGCTACTAATAATATTAATCATTTAAAATTAGTGGAGGATAAGATTGCCAATGATTTGAAGCAATCAGCTGTTTTACTAAAAAGAAAAGCTCATTCTACATTTGTATTTTATTTATTGTTAAGTAGCATTACAATTTTATTAACAATTCTATTAACAATTTTATTCGCTCATAATATAGTTACACCACTAAAATCACTAGTTAAAATAGCTAATCAAATAACTTTAGGTAATAGAGATATTGATATTCGTATTGATTCTAAAGATGAAACTGGTCAGCTATCCAACGCAATGTTGCAAATGGTTTACTCTATTAATTGCTCAGAAAATATGTTAAAAGACACTAGTATAGCTTATGCTCGTTTTGTTCCTGATGAATTTTTAAAATTGCTAAGTAAAGAACATATTTTAGAAATCCAACTGGGCAATCATATAGAAATGGATATGACAGTATTATTTGCAGATATCCGTTCTTTTACTAGTATATCAGAAAGGATGTCACCTCAAGATACGTTTAATTTAATTAATTCTTATCTGAAAAAAATGGGGCCGATTATTCATGAGCATAATGGTATTGTGGATAAATATATTGGTGATGCAATCATGGCTCTGTTCATTAATGCTGATGATGCTGTGAAGGCCTCTATTGCTATGTTACAAACTTTAGATGAATGTAATCGTAGCTGTAATCCAATTCGTCAGTATCAAAAACTTAAAGTTGGGATTGGCTTAAATACCGGTCAACTTATGTTGGGAATTATTGGTGAGGCTAATCGTTTGCAATGCACTGTTATAAGCGATGCGGTAAATTTAGCTTCCAGATTGGAAGGAGCAACTAAAACTTATAAATGTTCTTTAATAATTAGTCAAAACACCTATGATAATTTAAGTGATCATAATAATTATGCAATTAGATTTTTGGATAATGTTCGAGTAAAAGGTCGTTATGAAAGGATTAATATATTTGAAGTTTTTGACTGTGAACCACAAGAGTCTCAATTTAGCAAACAACAAACATTACCAATATTTGAGCAAGCTGTACATCTATATCAAGAACATAAATTTCTTCAAGTCGGTAGGTTAATGCAGAAATGCTTACAATTGAATCCTTTTGATGCTGCTGCTGATATTTATTTGCAACGTTGTCGACGTTTTTTAAAAATTGGTAGTAGTGAATATTGGGAGCAAATCGCTAAAAAAATTTATTGGACTAATGCTTTATCGGTAAATGATCCAAATATTGATAATCAACATCGGGAAATATTTATTCGAGTAAAAAATTTAATTATGTCAATAGGTAGTGGAGTTTCTGAAGAAGAAATACTTGATATGTTAGATTTTTTAGGTAGTTATGTTAATTCTCATTTTACTTTAGAAGAAATGTATATGGATATATATAATTACCCACATCATGCTTTTCATAAAGAACAACATACTATATTTATAAAAACCTATAAAAGATTTAAACGCCAACATAAAGAGCATGGTGGGGATATATATTTTATTTTACAAATTCAACAAAAAATAGTTGAATGGGTTATTGAACATATTAACAAAGAAGATAAGGATTTATGGGATTTTTTATCAGATAAACGATAATTTATAGTTTATAAATTAATTTTAAATAGACATTCTAAATAAAGATATATAATGTAGAAACAAGGTATGCCAATTTGTATTTCAAAAAAATAATTTTAAATTTACCTAAAAATATTATGCTAAAAAACATAAAAACAACCAGTAAATTAGCTTTTATGTTAGCTATTCCAATGATAGGACTGATTTGTTTAGCTACAATTATTACTTTAGAAAAATTGGATACGGTTAGGCAGATGAATATGTTGCAAAATTTCTCCAAAATTACTGTCAAAGCTAGTGCATTAATTCATGAATTACAGAAAGAAAGGGGTATTTCCGCCGGATTAATTAGTAGCAATGAAAATTTACTATTTTCTGATTTACAACAGCAAAGACTTAAAACTAATGAAGCTAGACAAAAATTAGATAAGTTTTTAATAAATGGTACTGATAATATTCGTGGTAAATTTAAAGATGCTTTAAATAAAGCAGATAACATTATTAATATAAGAAACTCTATTGATAATTTTAATATGCCATTACAACAACAAATAAATTATTATAATGAGCTTATTGCTATGATTTTAACTGATATTAATCATATCGCAAAAGCTGTTTCTAATAATGAATTTACTCATAAAATAATGTCTTATGTTTATCTTTTACAAGCTAAAGAAAAAGCTGGTATTGAAAGAGCAATTGTATATGCTGCTTTAACTCAAAGTTATTTTGATTTTAATTTACATAAAAAAATATTAGCCTTAATTAAAGCTCAAGATATATATACTAAAAACTTTTTACTTTTTGCTACTGATGCTCATCAACAATTTTATAACAACACTATACAAGGAAAATTTATAGAAGAGCTGAAACATATTCGGGAAAATTTCCTTACTGAAAATGTTAATCCATCATCAAATAATCATAAATTTAAAAATACGTTTAATAAACAAGTATTAAATTATGAGATACTAAAATCAAATATATTAAAAACAGACCCGACTTATTGGTGGGAAATGGCAACGGGCAATATTAACTTATTAAAAAAAGTTGAGAATAAAATATCATTTGACTTACAGCAGTCTGCAATAAAATTTAAAAAGAATGCTCAAATTGTTTTTGCTGGTTATCTTACCTTTACTAGCTGTATAATTTTATTTACTTTTTTCTATGCTCGAATGGTTTTAAAAAAAACTAATCAAGCTTACTCACGATTTGTACCTAATGAATTGCTTCATCTATTAAGCAAAAAAGATATACTTAATATCCAGTTAGGTGAACATGTTGAATTAAACATGACAGTATTATTTTCAGATATTCGTTCTTTTACTAGCCTGTCTGAAAAAATGTCATCCCAAGAAAATTTTGACTTTATCAATGCTTATCTTAGTGAAGTAACTCCAATCATCCATAATAATAATGGTATTATAGATAAATATATTGGTGATGCTATTATGGCATTATTCATTAATGCAGATGATGCAGTAAATGCAGCTATTGATATGGTGAAAACTCAGAAACATCAAGGTATTGAAGCTGGTATAGGGCTTAATACTGGTAACTTAATGTTGGGGATAATTGGTGACAAAAATCGATTACAATGTACTGTAATTAGTGATACAGTAAATGTTGCATCTCGACTTGAAGCTATTACTAAGATTTATAAAGTTCCATTTATTATTAGCCAAAGTACTTTCAACAGTTTAGCAGATGCTTCGTTATATAATTACCGATTTATAGATAATATTAAAGTTAAGGGTAGATTTGAACATTTGAATATTTTTGAAATTTTCAATAGTGATGAAAAAAGTATTCAAGACAAAAAAATAGCTAATTTAGAATTATTTGAAACAGCGATTAATTTATATCAACATCATAAATTTGTTGAAACCGAAGCGATAATGCAGCAAGTTTTACAAACCAACCCTTATGATACAGTTGCAAAATTATTTGTCCAGCGTTGTGAAAAATTTTTAAATACTAAAAATATTGAGTTATGGGAAGATTTAATTAAAAAAACTGATTGGATTCCAGATTTAGCAATTAATCATACAACTATAGATAGTCAACATCAAGAACTGTTCATTGGAATGAAAAGTTTAATGTTGTCAATTTCTAAAAACCAATCATATAAAGATATAGTTGAATTAATTCAGTTTTTAAAAAATTATGCAATTGTTCATTTTTCTACTGAAGAAACTTATATGAAACAGAATAATTACTCATTTTATACTGTTCATAAAAATCAACATGAAAAATTTATGGATAATTTACAAAATATAACGAATTATCATGAAAATAATGGTAGTAACTTATATTTGACCTTATGCATTAAAGAAGAATTAATCGAATGGTTTATTAAACATATTAATAATCATGATAGGCAATTAGGAATATTTCTTAAAAGTTAATATGATGTCTAGTTTTTAGAAAATACTTTCATAAAGTGGGAAAAGCTAATACTTCATGAATATGTTTAGCTCCAGTAATCAACATTAACAAACGATCTAAACCTAACGCCACTCCAGAACAATCAGGCAAACCATGTTCTAAGGCAGCTAAGAAATTTTCATCTAATGGATGAATTGGTAAATTTAACTCTTGTCTAGTAACCAAATCTTTCTCAAATCGGCGACGTTGTTCCACTGGATCAGACAATTCATAAAACCCATTTGCTAATTCAATCCCTTGTACATAAAACTCGAATCGTTCAGCTAATAGTGGATTAGCTATTTTTTTGCGAGCCAAAACCGCTTGACTAGCTGGAAAATTAGTTATTACAGTAGGGCGATTTGCTTGACCTAATTCAGGCTCAATTTGTTGGGAAATTATTAACTGTAAACAAGTATCTCTATCTAACAAATGACTATTTTGAACGTTGTTTAAATATGCTTGTAGTTCTGATATAGAACTATGCAATGGATGTAAATCAGTATGCTTTTGAAAAACTTCACAATAATCTAAATATTCTGCTGGTTTGCAGTGTAATAATATTTGTAAAAACTCATCAATTTCTTTAATTAAATCAGCTTGGTTAAATCCAGGTCGATACCATTCTAACATGCTAAATTCAGGACTATGCCAACGTCCAGTTTCATTATCTCGAAATACTTTAGCTATCTGAAAAATAGCTCCACTACCAGCTACCAATAAACGTTTCATAGCTAGTTCTGGTGAAGTTTGTAAAAATAATCGAGTGTTATCAAAATATTTAGTATATAGAGGTTCAATATTTGGTTCTGGCACGCTACCAATAGATAAAATTGGAGTTTCAACTTCCAAAACTTGTCGATCTGAAAAAAACTTACGAATATTTTGATATAATTTATTACGTGCTTGTAACATTGCCAAACTAGCTGTTGGTCTCCAAGGCATAATTTAATCCAAATTTTTCTCTATATATTCACATTCATCCGCAATTACACAAGACTGACATCTCGGTTTACGAGCTATACAAGTATATCTACCATGCAAAACCAACCAATGATGAGCATTTAGTAAATATTTTTTTGGCACATCAACCAATAACTTAGTTTCAACTTGTAACACATTTTTACCAGGTGCTAAACCTGTACGATTACCAACTCTAAAAATATGAGTATCAACAGCAATAGTTGGTTGTTTAAAAATGGTATTCAAAATTACATTAGCTGTTTTACGCCCAACTCCAGGTAACTCTTCTAGTTCCTTTCTATTATTTGGCACAACACCATTATGTTTAGTTATTAATATTTCACAAGCTTTGATAATATTTTTAGCTTTAGTATTGTATAACCCTATAGTTTTAATATATATTTTTAATTTTTCTTCTCCTAAATCAAATATAGCTTGGGCAGTATTGGCAACTTTAAATAATTTTGGAGTTACTTTATTAACCCCCTTATCAGTAGATTGAGCAGAAAGTATAGTTGCTATGAGCAATTCAAATGGAGTAGTATAGTCCAATTCTATGTTTGGATTTGGATTGTGGGATTGTAAATTAGCAAATAATTTATGCCGTTTTTTAGTATTCATTTGGAATCTTAATATATGAGTAATGCTTGATATTTTAAAACAAATAGTCTATATATACTATAATAATGTAATTGAAAGATGCTAAACGAAAATTTATTAAATTTTAGAGGTTAGCATATAGTAAACTAAATATAAAAATTTTAACAAAGCTTCATAAATAATCCTTGAGTGCCAATGGAGAAGTTAAAAATATTGGTGGGATTAGGTCAGATGGTATAACGACCTAGACCTGAATGGAGCTAGAGGTATTTTTATCAGGTCATTTTATCAGGTCATTGGTAGATTCGCCATCTCTTAATGTTCATTAAGTTTTGTTAATATAAATGAATCGGACTAGATTATGAAATACCTTAAATATATATTATTAATGTTAATGATTAATAATCCAATAAATGCCGCAGACATCAAAGTGAATTTTAGTGATAGTAATATGTTTGGTATTAACATGGAAAAAATTCAATTTGATAATATAATCCTTGGTTTACCAGTTTATAAACAAGTAGAAAATTCATTAGCTAATATAGAAGAATTTACAGATATAACTTATGCAATGTCTTATCGAGAAATGAGTTATAGCACTTCATTTAAGATCTGTCGTTATAATTCAGGCAGATTATATTTATTGCCTCAGTTAACTCCTGAAGAGCCTTATTGTAATGTTGCAGAAGGGTTGGACTTATCTAATAGTTATGGCTTTAGTTT
>DRQV01000238.1 GCA_011371325.1 Thioploca sp. | reverse complement strand
TAACGTGATTGCCCCGGAAAAATAATCCTCTACCTAATGCTTTACCTTGTGATCCACAATCTACCCAAGCTACTGTATAATCATATAATTGATCAGATTGAGCTGAAACTTCAAAAAATTCTTCTAAACCAGAAAATTGAATTAATTCAGTTGACATAGCCCGATGATGAATTGGTCTAAGCTTAATCTCAGCCCAAGTAATTAATCCAGTTAACCCTAATCCGCCAATAGTAGCTGCATAATATTCTTGATTATTGGTAGCAGAGCATAATAAACGTTCACCATTAGAACGTACTAATTCAAATTGAGAGACATTACAACCGAAAGTTCCAGCCTTATGATGATTTTTACCGTGGACATCGTTAGCAATCGCACCACCAATAGTAACGAATTTAGTACCTGGCGTGGTGGGCAAAAACCAACCTTGTGGTACACATAGTTCTAATATTTCTGCTAAACTTACTCCAGCTTCACAACGCAATATCCCGGTATCAGTATCAAAACTAATGAAATGATTAAGAGAACGAGTAGTTATTATTGAACCACCATCGTTTAAACATACATCACCATAGCTACGTCCTAAACCAAATGGTAAAATTGTATTAGGAACATCTGGAATAGTTGAAGTCCGCCATTGTATTGGGTAGTCATATTGTGATGCTGGCGGAAACCGTCCCCAAGATTGGTAATTTGTTGACATTAATTTCATTGGAAAATTTAGAACTGTTGATAAATAATATTTTTATTAGGTTAGCTTGATTCAGTTAAATTTATATTTTCAAAACTATGCAAGATTTGGGTACATTTATTTGATGTTATTATTTTGATTAATATTTTAAATAATTTATATAAAAAATTAGTTATTTAACTCTGTTTTATCGAAAAATTATATAAATATTGATGCTTTGTTATCTATACCCTGCTTCATTGCAAATTTTTGTACAATATTCAATCAAGTATTCAATATTTTCTGCATCCATCGAATCTTTCCAACTGCCAATTTTACCAATTCTAAATGTTCTGGATGAAGGATTATAAATTTGATTTAGTTTAGCAGCAATTTTGCTATCAAAGTCAATATTTAAATATGTAGCAAGTTCTTTTACTACATTTTTTTGTTTGCTTACACTACCACCACCTTGTTCACCAATTAAATCTTCAAAACGAATTAATAAACAATTAGGGTCATTACGCCATGCTAATATTGATCGATAAACATCAATAAAATCAGTTACTTCAACATTAGCTTTGCTTGCATGACCACCTTCTAAAATAAAATGAAGCTGTTGCGTAATAGACATTGATTTAAAATCATCATAGAGAAAATGAGTTCCCATTCCACTACTTTGAGCATTCAAAATAAACGGAATCAAAGAAGCAACTACTGCACGTGGGTCACGTATTATAACTAAATGTCGGTAATTTAATCTAGTAATTATAGGATTTAACTCTGAATTAAATGGAATATGGCCTTGAATGTATTGACCATATGGTACAGTATTTAGCCAATATTGCATTGTTGATTGGTTAACAAAATATGGAGTAAAAGCTCCTATAGCAATTCTAGTATCAGTCTTTGATTTTTTTTTCAGAGAATTTTTAGCTTGCCTGTAATTAAAATATTTAGGGGTGTTAAATCCTATAGCATCAGAAATTTTTTTAATATAACTGCGATTAGTATAATATTCTTTATAATCAAAAAGTTCTATGGCTTTAGTTAACAGATGAGTGCCACTCTTGGGCAAAGAATTAATTAATATTCTACTTTGTTGTAAATGAGTTGATTTCATAAGTTTTTACAATCTAAAACATATGGCATTTATTCCGAATATCCAATACGGTTGGGCCGGAAATCTAACTTAAAATAGGTGCGAAATTGCAAAGGATGCTTGATAAACAAAGGTATTATCCATTAATTATGTCCTGCATTAGGTAATGATATATACCCTATTTTCTGAAAATATTTTAAATAAATTGGAATCAGTTCAGTATCTATTCTAGGACAGATAATATTTGCTGTTTCTAGTTCATTAATAGTTTGGTGAGCATCAAATAATGGTTTATTAGCCATTAAATTATTTGGGGAGCGTAAAAACAATAATAAAAACTGATATAATTTGTCATTTGGATGTTTAGAAGCTTCATTTTTTAATTCTGTTAACCAATTATCGTAGCTAACTTCTTCTATTAAGTAACCCAAAGATCTTATTTTATCGAATAAAGTTCGCCATAAAATTAAATTAGGATTAAATAAATGAAATGCCTTGTTTGGTAATTTTGACTGTAAAGATAAATGTACTATTGCTTTACTAGCATAATCTACTGGTAAAATAGTAATTGGTATATTCAAGGTTGGAAACTTACCAATTTGAATACAACATTTTATTAAACTGCACAAAGAATCACTTAAGTTACCAATGGTACCAGTTGTACTATCTCCTATAATTCTTACCGGTCGATAAATATTAGCTGGTAATCCTCGTTTTCTAGCTTCCATTATTAACTTTTCGGCCACTAATTTACTTTGTTTATAACCACCTTTCACATTAGAGGTAAGTTCTGGCGTGTCAGTTTCTAAAATTTTTTCTGTTGAGCCATATATTCTATTAAGGAATACAGCCAATGTAGAAATAAAATGTACTGGTTTAGTTTGAGAAATTGAAGCTAATCGAAGGATTTCAATAGTACCTGATACGTTAACTGTTTTTAATACAGAATAGGGACGAATAAAGCTAACCATAGCCCCATTATGATAAATAACATCAATTTTAGCTGCTAATTCATTAAATTTAGCTTCTGAAAGGTCAAATAATGGTTTAGATAAATCACCAATTATTGGAATAATACGTTTCGTATTTTGCCATAGAGAATAAAATTCAAGATGATTTTGTAAACGTTGTTTTCCTTCAGAAAGATTATTGCCACGAACTAAACAGTATATATCTGCAGTAGTTTTATTTAATAAATCATTTAATAAAAAAGCTCCTAGCAAACCAGTAGCACCAGTTAAAAAAATTGCATTTGGATTTTTCCAATTCTTGGCTAAAGGAGCTTGAAATTGGATAGTGGAATCTAAAATTGATTCTGTGATTAAATCTATCATTATTGGTATCCCGTGTCATAAAATTTTGGGTATCATTATCTTTTTCTATAAATTTCCAATTTTTCAGCCATCCAATCACCCATAATCGGTAACACTTCATTGAAACGACTTATACAAATATGTTCTACATCTTTTAATACCCATAAACGGGTTTCGCCTGTTGCCCATGCCTGCATCCGTTCAATTTGTTGCATTGGCACTCTAACATCTCCACCACCATGAATGATGAAAAATGGCTGTTTTATAGCTTGTGGTAAATTTTTTAAAGTCACAGATGTATCAGGAGCAACTAATTTTTCAAGACTATTTAGTCTAAATTTATTAGCCATTATTTGTTGATCTTTAGGTGGTAACTTGTCAAATACAGTTCCATCAAAAAATCCACTGAGACTAATACAAGCCGCAATTCTATCATCCATTGCTGTAGCACGAGCAGCTAGATAAGCTCCTAAACTAAATCCAAATATCCCAATTTTACTAGTTAGACCTTTTTGTTGTGAAATAAAATCAATAACAGCAGAAACTGCAATTTCAAAGTCAATTCTCATCGGCACAGTATTTTCTATCTCTCCCATACCAGGCCCATCAAAATAGACTACTGACATTCCTCTTTGTAAAAAAGTTTCCGCTAACTTGTGCAATTCAACTTCCTTCGATGCCTCAATTCCACCAATCAAGATTACCAAAGGAGCTCCTGATTGAAAAATACGCATATAACCTGGTAATAAGGTATCTTCAAAAGGTATTGCAATTTTTTGACATTTCGGTTGCAATAAAGGTAATAAGTTATGGTAAGCTTGGCGAGAGTTGGTTACATATTCCGCTTGTTTTTCATCACCGCAGTAACGTTGAGCATAATGGTAATAAGCGACTGTAGTTTGCCATAATTGCATTGCAGACTGCCAATGTTTAGCATTCCACGCTTCTTGGGCGACATGATTATAATTCGCTGCCATCCCTGCCAAAATATGACTCCAAGATGATAAATCGTGGGCTAATTGTTCTGCTTGTTTTAAATCGCTATAGCTAATACCATAGTAAAGAGCTCTAATATATAAGAACCGAACATTTTCGCCTAATTTATGCCGGAGTTTTGTAGTTGCTTTACTATTAATTTTATTAGCTATTACTTTTGTTAATAAATTTAGATTACTGAAATTTTCTGGAGTTAAATCATCTTCTGAGAACTGAATATCAAATTGTTTTTCTAATAAAGAAAGCAAGGTGACAATAGCAATTGAATCAATACCCAATCCATCTTCAAACAAAGAAGCATTTTCATCAATTTCTTCCACTTTAAGATTAACATCTAATTTTTCAGAAATAATGGTTTTTAACTGGTTTAATAAGTCATTAGACATTAAGAATATTCTGCTGGTTATTAATAAGTTTTTGTCTATATAAACGATAGAGAGATTCGCTATGAATATCAGTTTGCTAACTCATCACAATATTTTGGACAATCTTTTAAGTAAATCGGCAATATTTAGTTGGACAGTAGCAAAAATTCTTTGCAAAACAAATCATTATCATTTGTAGTACAGTTTTTTTGAGGAGAGTTATGATTAAAGTTTTCAGCTTGGTTGATTAAATTCATAAAATACCTTGATAATACAATCTTAAAAAGCTTGTTATTTTTCCATTATAATATACTTTTATCTCATGCTCAACTATTGATATTGGATTCTCAAAATTGTAGTATTTATAGATTATAATAATTTATATTATTTTCCAACTTGATTATAATAAATTGATTTTTAAATTTGATTAAGAACTGAAAGTTTATCGCACCAAATTAAAATTCTCACTGCGTAATATCAGTAATTAAAAAGATAGAAAAATAATTAGGTTATGTTAAAATAAAGATTACCGGAAGCAATTATGCCTAAAACACTTTACGATAAATTATGGGATACGCATGTAGTACGAACTGATGAAAATGGTGCTACATTACTTTATATTGATAGACATTTAATTCATGAAGTTACTTCACCACAAGCTTTTGAAGGATTGCGTATAGCTAAACGTCAACCATGGAGAATTTCCACTAATATTGCGGTACATGACCATAATGTTCCAACTACTGAACGTAGCGGTGGAATAACAACTGTTACTGATAAAACTTCTCGTATTCAAATGGAAACCTTGAGTTCAAACTGTCAGAAATATAAAATTACTGAATTTGATATGAACCATAAATCTCAAGGAATAGTTCATGTAATCGGACCAGAACAAGGAATAACTTTACCCGGCATGACTGTAGTGTGTGGAGATTCGCATACCTCAACCCATGGAGCTTTAGGAGCTTTAGCATTTGGTATCGGAACTTCAGAAGTAGAACATGTGTTAGCTACTCAATGTTTAGTCCAAAAAAAGTTAAAAAATATGCTTATCAATGTTAACGGCAAGCTTAGAGAGAGCGTTACTGCTAAAGATATAATTTTAACTATTATCGGCAAAATTGGTACTGCTGGTGGTACCGGATATGCGGTTGAATTCGCTGGTAAAACTATTCAAGATTTAGAAATTGAAGACCGAATGACCATTTGTAATATGGCTATCGAAGCTGGAGCGAGAGTCGGTATAATTGCAGTAGATGATAAAACTATTGACTATGTACAAGGCAGAGATTACGCACCTAATGCCTCATGGGAACAAGCCAAAGCTAATTGGAATGAATTGCATAGTGATGCTGGAGCTAAATTTGACAAAATTTTAGAAATAGATGCTAGTACAATCAAGCCGCAGGTTACTTATGGCACTTCCCCGGAAATGGTGCTTCCAATTGATGCTAATATACCTAATCCAAATGAAGCCAATAATATTCAACAAGCTTTAGCTTATATGGGTTTAACTGCAGGTACTCCAATTACTTCTATTAAATTAGATAAAATTTTTATCGGTTCTTGTACTAATGGTAGGATTAACGATTTACGGGCTGCTGCTCAAATTATTCAAGGACGTAAAATAGCAGATAATATTAAATTAGCTTTAGTAGTTCCAGGTTCTTGGTCAGTAAAAGTTCAAGCAGAGCAGGAAGGCTTAGATAAAATTTTTACTGAAGCTGGATTTGAATGGAGATATCCTGGTTGTTCAATGTGTTTAGCTATGAATGCAGATCGATTGGAAGCTGGTGAACGTTGTGCTTCTACTTCTAATCGTAATTTTGAAGGTCGGCAAGGTCAAGGTGGACGTACTCATTTAGTTAGTCCTGCTATGGCGGCGGCGGCGGCAATTGCTGGACATTTTGTAGATATTAGTTTGTAACGCATAGCATTTTCTAATAGAAACAATATTTAAACTCCAATATTTTTAATATGTTATAAATTTTTAGTCCAATGGATATATATTATGCCAAAATTTGATGCAGAACAAGCTCGTTTCAATATGGTTGAACAACAAATTCGACCTTGGGAAATTTTAGATCAGAAAGTATTAGATTTAATGTCTTCTGTACCCAGAGAACATTTTGTTCCTAAAGATTATTATATGCAAGCTTTTACTGGTGTTAACATTCCACTTACGCATGGTCAGATGATGATGTCTCCTGTAGTTGAAGCTCGTTTATTGCAATCTTTAATGATTAGTCCTGATGATACGGTATTAGAAATTGGTACTGGCAGTGGTTATTTAACTGCATTGTTGGCCAAAGCAGCTAAATTCGTTGATAGTATTGATATTTATAAAGATTTTGTATGGGACGCTAAGTATAAACTAAATTCTTTAAATATTAAAAATGTGTCTTTTGAGATTGGTAATGCTATAGATAATTGGAACTATGATACTAGTTATGATCTAATTGTATTTACTGGGGGATTGACAAAATTAGACCCTGAATTCAAGCAACGATTAAATATTGGTGGCAGTTTATTCGCAATAATTGGGCAAGAACCAATCATGCAAGCTCATATAATTAATCGTATTACAGAAACTAATTTTGAAAGTGAAACTTTATTTGAAACTTCATTACCATTGCTATTAGGTCAAGCAACCACCAGTTTTGAATTTTAATTAGAACGAAGTGAAACCCACCCATGCCATCAATAGATGATAGATTGGATAGTGGCTAAACAGTTTTGAGATAATTATTATAAAATATCTCATATCAATTCTATAATTTGTTTAAACAACTTATGTATAGTTATGAACTTTTTAAATTTTATCATACATGAAAATATTGTTAATTCTGATGAATAGTGTATAATAAGCCATCTTAATTAGATACATAAGTGTTATTAAAATGATTCTTTATATTTTTGGATGGAAATTTTAATTATAATTTAGGAAACTACATGTTAAGTGCTGCATCTAAAGCTCAAATTGTTCAAGAGTATCAACGTTCTGATAATGATACTGGGTCAAGTGAAGTTCAGGTGGCTTTATTAACCGCTAATATTGTCAGTCTAGTAGAGCATTTCAAAGTTCATAAAAAAGATAATCATTCTCGACGTGGTTTAATTAGAATGGTTAACCAACGTCGTAAATTACTTGATTATTTAAAAAAAGAAAATGTTGATCGTTATAAAAATTTGATTACTAAACTTGGATTACGACACTAATTTTCAGTGATTAGTTTTCAGTTACCAGCTTAACTGATGACTGACATTATTGATAACTGATAGATAACTAACATGACTCCTTATAAAAAAACGTTTCAATATGGTAAACACAGTGTCACTTTAGAAACTGGTGAAATTGCTAGACAAGCTGATGGTGCTGTTATGGTAAGTATGGGAGATACTTCTGTTTTAGTTACTGTTGTAGGTGATAATGATAGTAATTCAGATAAAGATTTTTTTCCATTAACTATAGACTATCAAGAACGTTCCTATGCTGCTGGAAAAATACCAGGTAGTTTTTTTAAGCGTGAAGGTCGTCCTAGCGAAAAGGAAATACTAACTTCCCGTTTAATAGATCGACCATTGCGTCCTTTGTTTCCTGATGGTTTTAATTGTGAAGTTCAAATAGTTGCTACTGTTATGTCGTTGGATCCAGAAATTGATCCAGATATCCCTTCTTTAATTGGTTCTTCAGCAGCTCTAGCTATTTCTGGATTACCTTTTAAGAGTCCGGTTGGAGTAGCACGAGTTGGTTATATAAATGGTGAGTATATTCTTAATCCAACTCTAACTCAATTGGATAATTCAGCATTAGAACTTATTGTTGCTGGGACTAAAACCGCAGTTTTAATGGTTGAGTCTGAAGCTGATGAACTAACCGAAGAAACTATGTTGAATGCAGTATTGTTTGGCCATCAGCAAATGCAAATTGTAATTGATGCAATAGGAGATATGGCTACTTATTTAGCAAAACCAATTTGGGATTGGCAACCTAAACCTGTTGATAAAAATTTAACTGCTAAAGTTGTTGAACTTGCTGAACAGCGTTTAATAGAAGGTTATCAGATTCGAGATAAGTTACTACGACGAACAGAAGTAACTAAAATTTGTAAAGAAGTTGCTAAACAATTGGCTAGTTTAGAAACTGAAGATTGGACAGAAAGACAAGTATTTTCAGAACTAGAAAAATTAGAAAAGAAAATTGTGCGTGGAGATATTATTTCGGGTAAGAATCGTATCGATGGTCGTGATAATAAAACAGTACGTCCTATAACAGTGCGTACGGGTGTGTTATCACGGGTTCATGGTTCGGCTTTATTTACTCGTGGTGAAACCCAAGCTTTAGTAATCGCTACCTTGGGTACTGATCGTGATGCCCAAGTAATTGATGCTCTTGAAGGAGAATATAAGGATAATTTTATTTTACATTATAATTTTCCTCCTTATTGTGTTGGTGAGATTGGTCGAGTTGGAACCCCTAAAAGACGTGAAATTGGGCATGGTCGTTTAGCAAAACGTGGTGTGCAGGCTATCATGCCAACTCCAGAAGATTTTCCTTATTCAATCCGAATTGTATCAGAAATTACTGAATCTAATGGTTCTAGTTCAATGGCCAGTGTTTGTGGTTCTTCCCTAGCTTTAATGGATGCTGCTGTACCAATCAAAGCTCCAGTTGCTGGAATTGCAATGGGTCTGATTAAAGAATCAGATAAATTTGTGGTTCTCTCTGATATCATGGGTGATGAAGATCATTTGGGGGATATGGATTTTAAAGTAGTTGGGACTACTGATGGCATAACTGCTTTACAAATGGATATTAAAATTGATGGTATTACCCGTGAAATTATGGAAACAGCTTTAAGTCAAGCTAAGGATGGGCGTTTACATATTTTGGAAGTAATGGAAAAAGGTTTTGGTAAGCCACGAGCTGAAATGTCAAAATATGCTCCACGGATTGAAACTTTTCAAATTAAACCAGATAAAATTCGAGATGTTATTGGCAAAGGTGGTTCTACTATCCGTTCTATTACTGATGAAACTGGTGCTGTGGTAGATATTACTGATGATGGTATAGTAACTATTGCGTCAGTAGATTTGGAAGCTGGGAAAGAAGCTCGTCGTTTGGTTGAGGAAATTACTTCCGATATTGAAGTTGGTAAAGTTTATGAAGGTAAAGTAGCTAAATTGATGGATTTTGGGGCTTTTGTTACAATTTTACCCGGTAAAGATGGACTTGTACATATTTCTCAAATTTGTGCAGAGCGAGTTGCTAAAGTTAGCGATAAGTTAAAAGAAGGAGAAACTGTCAAAGTTAAAGTGTTAGAAATTGATAAACAGGGTCGAGTTCGTTTAAGTATGAAAGCTGTTTAATAATTCATATTAAGCCCTTTGGGCTTATCTTAAAAATTGGAGAACGACTTATCTTAAATTGAACTAAGTTTATCATTACATCGTTGTAAATAAATTTGAGCAGCAACATCATTTTTATTTACTTCTAAAACTTTTTCAAATAGAAGTCTTGCGTCATAATATTCTTCCCAATGATATAATACGAACCCTTGTTCAAAATTATTGCTGGTTTGGTTTTTTAAAGTTAAACTAGTATTTGAGTCAGCATCATAAACTTCGTATACGGTTACAACTTCAGTTTTACCCTTCACCTGTACTGCATCAATGACTCTAATATTATATTGTAATGGGTCTTTTAGGTGTAAATAAGTTTGTTCGGTAATTAATAGGGGTGTGCCATAGATTTTGGTTAAACCTTCGACTCGGGATGCAACATTAACTGTATCAGAAATTACTGTGCCATCCATCCTATTTTGTCCTCCAATAGTACCTAACATTGCTGTCCCACTATTAAGTCCAATTCCTATTTTTATTGGTTGTAAATCAGCTTGAATTAATAATTCATTATATTGGTTTAAAGTATTAAGCATAGCAATACCACATTGAAGAGCATGATCTGCACAGTCTGGAAACAAAGCCATAATTGCATCACCTATATATTTATCAATAATCCCTTTATTTTCAGTAATAATTGGCTCCATTTGTCCTAAATATACATTAATAAATTCAAATACTTCTTTGGGGGACATGGTTTCTGATATTGCAGTAAAACCACGAATATCAGAAAATAAAATTGTTACATCTTTTTCAATATGATCACCTAGCTTTACTTCAAAAATACTATTTTTTTCCAATAAACTAAGAAATCTTTTAGGTACAAAACGTTCATAAGCTTGATTAAGTTTATATAATCTTTTTTGTTGAGCTTCTGATAATTTTTTAGTGAGTACTTCTAATTCTGCGTTAGTGGCTTGTAATTCTATATTTTTTTGTTTAATTTGTTCTTCAATCCGTTTTCTATCAGTTATATCTTGGCTAAATCCTTTAAGATAAATTGGAGTCTCAAAATCGTCATATTCTAATTCAGCTTGGGAACGTAAAGTACGAATTTGCCCATCAGACCAAATTACCCTAAATTCAATTTCCGCCGTTTCCTCACCGATAATACAAGCTTCCAATAATGAATCAATTTTACCCTTATCTTCTGGGTGTACTTGTTCGATAAAAGCTTCATAACTAGGAATATATTTATCTGGATCAATATCATAATTTAAACAATCTTGAACAGAACGAGATACAGTTCCTGTTTTTATATCCCAAATCCAACTGCCTAATAAAGCCATACGTTGAGCATCTTCTAATAATTTTTCACTTTGGCGTAATCTATCTGTTCTTTCGGCTACTTGCTGTTCCAAAGTTTCAGAATAATTGGTAAGTTTTTGGGTAAATTGTCGTTGTTCAGTTTCCAGTAATTTACGTTTAGTTATATCTTGTAACGTATTAATTGCATAGATTACTTTGCCGTTATCATCAAAAATCGGAGTACCTAAAATTTCTAATGGAACTACAGTATTATTAAGCTGAATTTCTACATTATTAATATTAACTATTTTGCCTTGTAAAACTTGTACAAAAGGTAATTGTTCTTTAGGATATAACTGTTTAGTTTCGGCAATATAAAAAGGTCGATTAGTAAATAATTGCTCAATAGTAACTATAGTCACAGATTCTAATGGTTTTAAACCTAAAATATTTTGAGCTTGTTGATTAATAAAGAAAATTTTTCCATTAATATTTAATACTATTATACCAATAGGTATAGATTCTAAAAACTGCATAAGCCGATTTTTATTTTCAATCATTAATCGTAAGGTTTCAGCTTTGAGTTTGGAAACATTGAGATGGGTTTTAATACGAGCGATTAATTCATCTTTGAACACTGGTTTAGTAAGGTAATCATTAGCTCCATTTTCAAATCCAATTACTAAATCCATAATTCGATTTTTAGCAGTCAGTAATATTATTGGTAGTTCATCAGCTGTCCAAGTTTTACGAATTTCTTTTGTAACTTCATAACCACTTTTTATTGGCATCATGATATCCAATAAAATTATGTCTGGGCGTTCTATTTTTTTTAGTATTTCTAAAGCTTGAACCCCAGATTCGGCTTGTATAATATTATAATTTTGTAAGGATAAATGGTTGACTAATACTTGCCGATTAATCGGTTCGTCATCAACAATCATTACTGTATGCTTATCTGATTCTAGTTCAATAACTGGCATTGCTGGAGACTGTTGAACTTCTTGTTTAGGTTCTGGCAATATTAAGTCATTTATTGGTGCTTGTTTGGTGATGATTGGGAGATGTTCATTAACTACTGGTTCTTCAGTAATTGGTAAAGTGAAGGTGAAGCTAGAACCTTGGTTTACTTGTGATTCTACAGTTATTTGGCCACCATGTAAACTAACTAACTGATGAGTAACAGCTAATCCTAATCCAGTACCACCATAAACTCTAGCTGTAGAACCATCAACTTGTTCAAATGCCTCAAAAATACGGCTCAACTTCTCAGATGGAATTCCAATCCCAGTATCAGTAACAGTGACAGAAAGTTTATCTTTCCCTTCTGATTGAAGCGGAGAAATTACTTTTGCTGAAACTGTAATTGTACCTTTTTCCGTAAATTTAATTGCATTACCAACTAAATTATGCAAAATTTGCTGAACCCGATTTTCGTCAGCTTGAAAAGGTAATAAATCTGTTGGAATATCATTAATTAATTTAATTTCTTTGTCGAGTAATAATGGTTGACTAAGAGCTAAAACTGTTTCCACAATAGTTCGCATATCTACTAAAGTACGTTGTAATTCAAACTCTTGTTTTTTTAACTTGGAAAAGTCTAAAATATCATTAACCAGATTAGTTAATCTTCTGCCACTCGATACAATTATTTTTAAATTAGACTCTAATTGATGATTTATATTGCCAGCCACACCATCGATCAATGATTCTGCAATCCCAATAATGCCATTTAATGGCGTACGTAATTCATGTGAAGTATTGGCTAAAAACTCATCTTTTAATCTATCAGCTTCTTTTAATTGGGCTGCTATTTTCTGTTCTCGTTCTAATTCTTGTTGTTTAGCTGCTAACTTACGTTTTTGTAATCTTATATAACTGAAAATAACAGTAAAAGTTGTGATAATATAAATTGTATAAGCCCACCAAGTTTGCCAAGGAGGTGGTAATACAATTATTTTAATAGCTGTGCCAGTATCATTCCAAATTCCATCATTATTACTGCCACGAACTTTAAAAGTATAAGTTCCATATGGAACACTGGTATAATAAGCATTGCGACGAGTACCAATAAAATTCCAATCTTGTTCTAAACCTTGTAGTTGATAAGCATATTGATTTTTTTCTGGTTGCAGGAAGTTTAGAGCGGCAAACTCAAAAGAAAAGAATGATTGGTGATAATCTAATATTATAGTTTTAGTTTCACTAATTTGCTGTTGTAAAGGTGAATTTTTGCTAATTAATACTGGTTGGTTAAAAATTTTAAAATCTGTTATTGTAATCGGTGGTACATAAGGATTATCTATAACTTGTTGTGGTTTAAATACATTAAAACCATTGATGCCACCAAAAAAAAATTCACCTTGTTGGTTTTGAAAATAAGCTTCTCTAAATTCATCGCTCTGCAAGCCATCTAAAACATCGTAATTTCTAAAACTATTAGTATTAGGATTAAATTTAGACACACCACCATTAGTACTGATCCATAGATAACCTTGTTCATCTTCCAAAATACCGTAAATAACATCATTAGCTAAACCATCAGTTTCCCGATAATGAATAAAGTTCTGGCTCTCACGTTCTAATTGATTTAAACCGCCACCTTGAGTACCTATCCACAATCGATACTCACTATCTTCATATATAGCAAACACATCATTATGACTGATGCTATTAGAATTGTCTGGATCATGTTGATAACTGGTAAAAATTCCAGTTTTAGGATTAAATTGATTAAGCCCACCACCTTGAGTTCCAATCCATAATATGCCAGCAAAATCTTCATAAATTGATAATACGCTATTCTCACTAAGGCTATTGGGATTATTAGGATCATTTTTATACTGAGTGAATTGCTTTTGATCAAACTTATTCAAACCATCTCTAGTTCCCAACCATAAATTACCAGCTCGATCTTCATAAATTGCTCGTACTTTATCATTGCTTAAACTATTGGGATCATCAGGATTAGATGAATAATGAGTGAATTTTTCGCCAGTAAATTTATTTAAACCACCTCCCAAAGTACCAATCCATAAAACTCCGTTACGATCTTCATATAGTGACCATACATCATCATGGCTTAAGCTATTTGAATTATCTGGGTCATGCCGATAATGAGTGATTGTTCCATTTGTAAATTTATTTAAACCGCCACCAAGAGTTCCAATCCACCAAACCTGTTGATTAGCAAAAATTGATGAAACAGTATTATGACTTAAGCTATTAGGATTTTGTGGCTCATGTTTATAGTGAGTAAATTTCTCTCGATATCGATCAAATTTGTTTAAACTACCACCATCAGTACCAATCCATAGAGCTTCAGCTCGATCTTGATAAATTGCCATTACATAATCGCTACTTAAACTATGCGGATTATTTGGATCGTGAATATGTTGAATAAATTTATTTCGGGCTGATGAATATTGACTTAGACCACCATCAGTAGCAATCCATAAATTATTTGCCGTATCTTCGTAAATATCCCAGATGGTATCATTATTTAAACCATTAGTTGAATCATAATGAATAAACTGATTATTTTTAAATAAATTAAGTCCAGCATCTATAGTTCCAACCCATAAATTATCTTCATGGTCTAGGTAAATACTGGTAATACTATCACTACTTAAACTATTAGGATTATTTGGGTCATGTCGATAATGAATTACCGAATTAGATTTAGGATCAAGTCTATTTAAACCAGAACTATCAGTCCCCACCCATAACCAACCAGTTTTATCAGCCTGAATTCTCCATAAAGCATCGCTGCTTAAACTATTAGGATTATTTGGGTCATGTCGATAGTGAATAAATTGTTTGCCATCAAATTGATTTAGACCAGCATCATAAGTGCTAATCCATAATGAACCGTTTGTATCTTCATAAATGGATAATACTCCATCACTACTCAAACTATTAGGATTTTGTGGATCATGCCGATAATGAGTGAAATTATCTTGTTGCCGATTATATTTAGCGATTCCACCATCATTAATTCCAATCCATAGATTTTGATTAGTATCTTCATAGATAAAAGTAATAAAATTACCACTTAAACTATTAATATCATTTGGAATATGACGATAATGAGTAAATTTATATCCATCATATTTATTCAAGCCATCTTGAGTACCAAACCACATAAATCCTTGACTATCTTGTAAAATAGCATATACAGTACTTTGAGAAAGACCATCTTTACGAGTCAAATGCTCAAATTGAATTTCCTGTCCATAAGCACATATATTAAATATGCTCCAAAGTAGAAATATTTTGCAGTATATATTCATCTTTGCTAAAAAAGTATAAGATATAATTTAAATTTATATATTATACATTGATAGATAGGATTACTCTAAATTTCCTATAAGCAATCAGTTAATAAGAATACAAATTAATAAATTTTAATACCAATTACCAATTAATAAAAATGCAGACCAATAATAAGGATGCTGAAACTGAGCATACTTAGCGTTGGTTAACATCATAATTTGGGCATTTTTCAAAGCTTGAGCTTTAGTTAATTTAGAATTAGTTAACTGTTGATAAAATTCAATCAGCATAGCAGGAGTAGCAGCATCATCAACCTTCCATAAACTAGCCAACGCACTTTTTACGCCAGCCTTTAATGCAACTCCAGCTAATCCCAAAGCTGCTCTATCATTACCAACCGCAGTTTCACAAGCACTCAAAGTTAATAAATCAATTTTATTAGTACGTTTAATTAAATTTTCTAACTTATTCATACTTAATTTATCGTCATAAGTAAGCAAAAAAGTATCAGCTAAATCTGGTTTAAACTGGCCATGTGAAGCAATATGGAGAATTGAATATTTAGTCTGATTGATTCTTTGTTGCATGTTTGAATAAGTAAAGTCATTATTAAATAATGGTTTATATTTAGAATCAAATAAGTTATATCTTTTTTGCAAAGTGTCTACTTCATATTTAGCACATGGCAAATCACTAAAACCTTGTACTGATTCTGATAAGCCAGTTACCAACATTTCATTAACATTTCGTTGCTGAATTTGTAAATCAGTCAAACATAAACTAGGTGTGGAAGCCAACGCATAGTTTTGAATCAAAAATTCCTTACCATCATGTAATGCAGAAAATGGTACAGTTCGCAATACACCTTCTGGAACTATAATCAATGTATTAATATTATGTTTAGTTAAGCTGGCTAATAACGGTTTGATTAACCATCTATATAACTTTTGAGCTGGTGATAAAAAATCTTTAGCCCGAGGTGAAATATTTACTGAAAGTTGTCGCCATGATTCAGGTGTACAAATAACTTCTTCCTCATCAGCAGTAGCTAAATAGGATAGTGGATGTCTGCGTAAGGCAGAAACTAAAAATGCAATTTCTCTTCGTAATTTTTTTTTAGTAACTGGAACTTTAATTCTAATTAATTCAGTAACATTAGGTAAGCTTAATAATAATTCCAACCTATCTGGCAGTACTATCGGATACAATATAGCTGTCTGAAAATCTAAAGCCTGTTCTAAATGAATGCATTGAGTGTTAAAACATTCGCTTTGAAAGTAATCCTGCAACTCAGCTTGTTTAAAAAACTCTATTGTATCTCTGGCTTCTCGAATTGAATTATCATCTCCTTGTTGCAATAATAAATCTGCCAATGTAAAATAAACAGGAGAGATTTTAGCACGAAAATTATTGCTATCGAATTCCATAACTTGTTCACGAATTGCTGGTAAATTAATAATTTTTACGGCTTGTTTTAAAACTAAGATTGCTTTTGGAAAGTTATTTTGAGCTTTAAAAATTCGTCCCAATTGCCATTGCCAACGATACATAGATAATTGCTCTTTAAGCTGTTGAGCCGCAAATAGAGCTTTTCTAGTCAAAATTAAAGCATCTGAGTAACGATGATTTTGTTCATAAAGTTGTCCTAAATAACCATAAGCATTTGTTTTAGCTTGATAATTATCGATTCGTTCTGCTACTTCTCTAGCTTGATTGAGAACTTGATAAATTAATGTTGTCAGTTCTGGTTCAGAGAATTTAGCTTGGATATTTTGCATAATTTTACTTAACTTAATTAATGCAAATACTTCACTAAACGCATCGGGCCAGTTTTTCGTAGCTTGTATAGCATATTTAACTTTTTCTAAACTGGATTTAAATGCACGTTTGGGAACAGAATATTGATAAGAATTATCCGCATCAAGCCAAAAAGTTGTTTGAGCTTGATTAACTAAAATTTTTCCATATAATTCTCGTATTTCATCTTTAGAAAAGAAAGATGTCATAGATTTATATTTAATTACTAAATCCAAAGCTTTGGCATAATATTTGGTAGCAATTGCATATTCATCTTCAGCACTTTGTACATTTCCTAATTGCCGTAACATATTGGCTAACAATAGTTTATTATTAAGAGGACGTATTATTTTCACAGCAGTTTGTATGGTTTGCTTGGCAAGCTTAATTCGAGCTTGAGATAAATGCAACTGACTTAATTCATTCAATAGTATTGCATGATCCACTGAATTTTGCTGCACAGTTTCTAAGTTTGTAGTAAGAATAGTTAAAGATTTATCTGGCAAACCTAAATATCTATAAGCTTTGGCAATTTTAATCCAAATTTGAATATCTTTTACTGGCAATGCTTCCCACTCTGCAATAGCAGTTTCATAATGACCTGTATAAAAAAAACTTTCATTAGTATCTTGTGCTTGAATAATAGCAGAATAAATTGCAAAAATTGCTACTATTATATTTTTATTAAAGTTCATAATGTTTATCCAGATAACCTAATTATATAATTTTGTTCTATAGAAATTCCTGGTTTAATGAAAACCATCCACCTCATTCCATCTCAGGGGTAATGCCATAAAGAACAATTGTAAGCTGGGCAAAGTTAATTACTCAACTTACAATTGTTTTAAAATATATAAATTATACTTGACGTGCTGCTTGAGGATGTTTACGTTCTATAGGTTTTAACAATTTATTAAGAGCATTAAGGTAAGCTTTAGCAGAAGCGATTATAATATCTGTATCAGCACCTTGCCCATTAACAATACTAGCATCCTTTTCTAAACGTACTCCAACTTCACCCTGAGAATCAGTCCCATCCGTTACATTATTGACTGAATAAACTAGTAATTTAGCTTTACTATCAATCAAGTTTTCAATCGCTTTAAAAGTAGCATCCACTGGCCCACCACCATTGGCAGTTGACATATTTTCTACCCCATTAACATTTATAGTTATCTGGGCATGAGGCATTTCACCAGTTTCAGAACAAACTTTTAACGCTACTAATTTAAGTTGCTCATGTTCAGTACTTAATGTATCACTTACAATAGCTTGTAAATCATCATCATAAATTTCGTGCTTTTTATCAGCTAAATCTTTAAAGCGATTAAAAGCAGTATTAACAGCTTCTTCAGATTCGAGTTCGATATTCAAATTTTTTAATTGTTCTCGGAAAGCATTCCGGCCGGAATGTTTACCTAATACCATTCGATTAGCACACAAACCAACATCCTCAGCTCGCATAATTTCATAAGTTTGCCGATGTTTCAACACTCCATCTTGATGAATCCCAGCCTCATGAGCAAAAGCATTAGCTCCGACGATAGCTTTATTTGGTTGTACTGGAAAACCAGTAATACTAGATACTAAATGTGAACAATTAAT